>CAYZFW010000666.1:0-1610 GCA_964477615.1 uncultured Phycisphaeraceae bacterium
GGAGAATGACCTCCACGAGATGAACTTCACCCATCGTGACCAGCAGCGCGAGACTGCGGTCATAGTCCGCGGGAACACTGATGTACTTGAACTTCCCGTCACTCTTGAGTTTCGTGGGATCGGAACGCGCGGCGACGAACTCGTTGACGACGCGCCAGTGATCCGCTGCGGTCATGGGTGAACTGACGCGGGTGCCAGCGAGCCACCCGACGCCACAACCGACGGCCAGACCTACCGTGGCGACCAATGCGTCCTTCCACATGCCCGTCTCCAGTCCGCGCCGTCAATCAGCGTGGCGCTTCCGTGTCACGCCTCCCGCTCACATCCCCATCTTCTTCTGATCCTCACCCGCGATGGCGGCGCGCATGCTCGTGTCGGCCACGACGTTCTTCATCTTGTAGTAGTCCATGATCCCCATGTTGCCGCTGCGGAACGCGTCGGCCATCGCCTTGGGCACCTCGGCCTCGGCGAGCACCACCAGCGCCCGGTTCTTCTGCTCCTGGGCCTTGAACTCCTGCTCCTCGGCGACGGCCAGGGCGCGGCGCTTTTCCGCCTCGGCCTGGGCCATCTTCTTGTTCGCCTCGGCCTGGTCGGCCTGCAGCTTCGCGCCGATGTTCTCGCCCACGTCGATGTCGGCGATATCGATCGAGAGGATCTCGAACGCCGTGCCCGCGTCGAGGCCCTTGTGCAGCACGGTCTTGGAGATGCGGTCGGGGTTCTCGAGCACTTCCTTGTGGTTCTCGGCCGAGCCGATGGTCGAGACGACGCCTTCGCCGACGCGGGCGACGATGGTCTCCTCGGTGGCGCCGCCGATGAGGCGGGAGATGTTGGCGCGCACCGTCACGCGGGCGCGGGCCTTGAGCTGGATTCCGTCCTTCGCCACGGCGTCAATGGTCATGCGACCGAGTTTCGGGTTGGGCACGTCGATGACCTTCGGGTTCACGCTGGTCTGCACGGCGTCGAGGATGTCACGACCCGCGAGGTCGATGGCGCACGCGGTGTCGAAGGGCAGGCTGATCTTGGCACGGAACGCGGCGATGAGAGCGTTGATCACGCTGGGCACCCGACCGCCGGCGAGGTAGTGCGTCTCCAACTGGTTGGTGGAGATGTCGATGCCGGCCTTCACGGCGCGGATGCGCGAGTAGACGATCACGCGGGGATCGACCTTGCGGAGTTTCATGCCGACGAGGTCGAAGATGCCAACCTTGGCACCGGAGAAATAGGCCTGAACCCAGAGGTTCAGGAAATTGAGAAAGATCAGAAGGACGATCAGGCCGATGAGGCCGACGACGATGGATGCGAAGATGATGATTGGGGTCATTGGCTGTCTTTGTGGTGAGAGAGGGGGCCGATAGGGGCGGATGGTATTCGGGTTGAGGGGGCGGGGCAGAGACGGGGCGGAGGCGGGCGGGGCGGAGATCAAATCCCAAGGCTCAAACCTCAAACCTCAAATCCGGATGCGCTCTTCCGCTCGGCCAAAATAGCACATGGCAAAGGGCAAGTGGCAAATCCGCACGGGTACGGGCCGATCGTGCTGGCCCCGGCGGCTTGTCCCTGTCCCCTTGTCGGTACGATGGGACATCTATGGAGAGTGCCGCCCGCATCGCCGC
>CAYZFW010000667.1:0-1609 GCA_964477615.1 uncultured Phycisphaeraceae bacterium
ATGACCACCAGCAGGTCGCCCGGGCGGCATAGGTTCTGGAGTTGTTCGACGATGGCCTCGAAGGGGTAGAGGTGCATGGCCGAGACACCGCGCTGGCGGAGGCGGTCCACCAGGTCGCCCGAGCTCACCTTGCTCTTCTCGATCTCGCTGTCGCGGACGAAGTAGATGTGGGGGACGATGACGATGTCGGCCTTGGAGAAGCTCTGCGCGAACTCTTCCAGCAGGAACCGGGTGCGCGAGTGCTGGTGGGGCTGGAAGACGCAGATGAGGCGGCCGTTGCGGTCTTCCGGGCGTTCGAACTCGCGGAGGGCGCGAAGGGTGGCATCGATCTCGGTGGGGTGGTGGCCGTAGTCGTCGTAGACGCGGACGCCTGGGCGGGCGATGCCGCCGGGGTTCTTCTCGCCGAGCAGTTGCATGCGTCGGTCGACGCCGCGGAAGTTCGAGATCGCGGCGGCGAGGCGGTCCGCGGGGGCCCCGAGGTGCAGGCCCACGGCCATCGCGACGGCGCTGTTGTACGCCATATGCTGGCCGGGGACGCGCAGCGTCCACGACGCGACAGGCTTGCCGTTGTGACGCAGCGAGACGGCGCGGGTGGACTGATCGAACGAGACGTGCCAATCGGCGTCGGGGGCGAAGCCGATGGTCTCGATGTGGGCGTTGACGCCCGCAGTGACTTCGCGGCGGTGTGCACCGTCGTGACCGATGAGCAGCCAGCCGCCCTCGTTGGCAGCGGGCAGCAGGCGGGCGAAATCGCGGAAGGCCTCGACGACGGCGTCGAGCGAGCCGTAGACGTCGAGATGGTCGGCCTCGACGTTGAGGACGACGCCGAGCGTGGGGTGGAGATGGTGGAAGGAGCGGTTGAACTCGCACGACTCGGCGACGAGGACGCCGGGCTTGCCGGCCATGTCGCCGATGGGGATGCGATCGGCACCGAGGCGGAAGCCGACATTGCCGCGGGCGCCGCCGGGGACGCTGAAGCGGTGGGCAGATTCGGGCGGGGACACAGGCGGGACGCCTGAGCCACCGGTTGCGGGCGCGTCGGCGAGTTGGGCGCATGTGGCTCCGACGATGACGCTGGGATCGATGCCCGCCTGGATGAGCGTGTAGCCGAGCATCGCGACCGTGCTGCTCTTGCCGTGCGTCCCGGCGATTCCGATGCCGGTGCGACCGAGCATGCACTTGCCCAGCGCCTCGGCGTAGGTCAGTGTGGGCACGCCGCGCGTGGTGGCCGCGAGCATCTGCGGGTGGTCGGGTCGGACGGCGGCAGACGCGATGACGAGGTCGCACGCCTCGGGGAGTGCGGGCGTGGCCTGGTCATAGGACACCGCAACGCCGTGGGCGGCGAGTTCTTCGGTGAGGTCGGACTTCTCGCGGTCCGAGCCGCTGACGGCCGCGCCGCGCGAGCGGAGGAGCCGGGCCAGGCCGGACATCCCCGAGCCGCCGATGCCGATGAGGTAGACCGACTTGCCGCGCACATCGAAGCCGGCGGTGTTCGCGGCGGGGGTCGACACGGGTGTCGAGGCAGGGGGCGTGGACGAGGGGCGGTTCATGGCGGCTGGCGCGACGGCACAGGTTGGGGACATGGTCCCAACTGGATCGGCACGCACCG
>CAYZFW010000668.1:0-1599 GCA_964477615.1 uncultured Phycisphaeraceae bacterium
GGTGTGGACGACCTTGGCGCTGGCGCTGCTCGCCACGGCGGTGTACTGGTTTGATCCGCAGGCCCCCAGCCGCGGGCACAAGGGGTCGAACTGGGTGGGGCTGGGGCTGGGCGCGATCGCGCTGGCGATCTTCATCTTCTGCTCGGCGCTGAGCCTGAAGCGGAAGGTCCCGCACTGGAAGATGGGGCGGGCCCAGGCGTGGCTGCGCGGGCACGTGTGGTTCGGGCTGCTGGCGGTGTGGCTGGTGGCACTGCACAGCGGGTTCGGCCTGGGCGGCTGGGTGACGACGGTGATCTGGGTGCTCACGGGCCTTGTCACGGTGTCCGCGCTGGTGGGGCTGGGGCTGCAGCAGGTGACGCCGCGGCTGCTGCTGCACTCGATCCCGGGCGAGACGGTGGCGCAGCAGCTCGAGCGTCTGCTCAACGTGGTCCCGGGGAACAGACTGAAAGTGCCGGCGGGCCCGGACCCGGCCAAGCCCGCGCCGTGGCCCAAGCCGCCGAAGGCGTTCGATTACACGTGGGAGAACTCGGTGCAGGAGATGGCCTTCTCCACCGTGATGTACTACGCCGGCGTGGACGGCTCGCTGGAGAAGCCCTGCCCCGTGTTTGATCCGGAGGCTGCGGCGCTCCCTCCGGCTCCGGCCGTCGCGAAGGCTGCGACGTCTGCGCCCGCTGCACCGGTCGCGCCCGCGGCATCCGCCACCTCTCCGGTGGCGGCTTCGGGTGGAGCGCCCGTCGCGGCTGCTCCCGCTGCTGCTGCCCCCGCCCCCAAGCCCGCGCCGCCCCCGCCCAAGAAGGACGTTCCACCCGCTGGCGCGGAGCCGCTGCGCCGGTTCTGGAACGAGTACGGTTCGGCGTACTTCGAGGGCCAGGACAGCGTGCTCGACTCCCCCGGCAAGGCCAACTCGCTGCTGGCAGCACTGAAGACCATGACGCCCGCGCACGTCCACCCCGGCATCGACGGGCTGGCCTACTTGGTTGAGCGCCGGCGTCAGTTGGTGCGTCAACGCCACATGCAGCGCGTGCTGGTGTCGTGGCT
This sequence comes from uncultured Phycisphaeraceae bacterium, assembly GCA_964477615.1. Lineage (GTDB taxonomy): Bacteria > Planctomycetota > Phycisphaerae > Phycisphaerales > UBA1924 > JAFLCM01. The sequence goes on from CAYZFW010000668.1 coordinate 1,039, forward strand.
GATCATCCACGTCCCGCTGTCGTGGGGCCTGCTGGTGCTCGCGATCGTTCACGCCGTGATGGCCCTGCGCTGGAGCGAGGTGTCGCTATGAAGGACTCACGCCCGCTTTCGGAGCGGTTTGATCTGCCGTACGTCCGGCGCAAGCACTTCACCGACCGCTGGACGGGGCGTCTGGGCTTCGTCGCGGCGGCGGCGACGGCGGTCACGGTGGGGGCGTTCCAGCTCGCGGGCGACGACCGCCCCTATACCGCCGGCCCGCTGACCAAGGCGCACGACATGTTCGCCTCGGACTGCATGAAGTGCCACGAGGCGAGCGAGAGCAAGGGGCTGGCCGGTTTGCTGATGCCCGCGACGGATGCGAAGTGCCTCGTCTGCCACGAAAACCAGGCGGGCCTCCACGCGGCGGAGCAGTCGGACCTGTTTGCGATGTCGATGCCGGGCCACCCCGAGGTACGGATGAGCGCCAACTGCGCCGCGTGCCACATGGAGCACAAGGGGCGAGACCACGACCTCAACGCCGTCGGCGACCACATGTGCATCGTTTGCCACGCCGACCTCAAG
>CAYZFW010000669.1:0-1596 GCA_964477615.1 uncultured Phycisphaeraceae bacterium
TGGTTTGTTTCGCGGCTCTACACGGAGCGATCGGTGTAAGTGGTGGACGACGCGGACCTCTTCTCCGAGGGACTTCGGCTATACACCCAACGCGAGGACAAGGGCTGGTCGGTGACGGACTGCATTTCATTCGTTGTCATGAAGCGGCGTCGGCTCACGCACGCGCTCACTGCTGACCGTCATTTCACGCAGGCCGGGTTCAAGGCGCTGCTGCGGTGAGCGGCGTTGGGGCGAGCGAGGTTGTGCGGGCCGATTGGCTGGACCACGCGGGCACGCTCGCGTCCGGCTCGGTTGATCTGCTGTACGCCGACCCGCCGTTCAACACGGGAGGGCGGAAGAGCGGGCGGGCGGGGTCCTTTGAGGATCGGTTTTCCTCAGCGGCGGCGCACGCGGCGTGGATGGGGGAGCGTCTGGCCGCGACACTGCCGGCGCTGAAGCGCTCGGCGTGCGTGCTTGTGCACGTGGATTGGAGATCGAGCCACCGTGTGCGGGTGGTGCTGGATGAACTGCTGGGCGAGGACCGCTTTGTGAACCACTTGGTGTGGTCGTACGGGCTGGGAGGCTCATCGCCACGGCGGTTTGCTCGGAAGCACGACGACATTCTCTTCTTCTGTGTCGATCCAGCGCGGTACTACTTCGAGCCGCCGATGGTGCCGGCGACGAGCGTGCGGCTGAGGGGTCAGATGAAGAAGGCCACGGACGTGCTGGAGGTGCCGAGCATCAACAACATGGCGCTGGAGCGGGTGGGGTGGCCGACGCAGAAGCCGCTGGCGCTGCTGGATATGCTCGTGCGGGCGTGCTGCCCGGCGGGCGGGGTGGTGTACGACCCGTGCTGCGGCTCGGGGACCTCGCTGGTAGCGGCTCTTCGGTCCGGCCGGCGGGCGCTGGGGTGTGATGTTTCGATGGACGCCGTGCGGCTGACAAAGCGGCGACTAAAGGAGTGCGGGCGATGAAGAAGCTGCTGTGGGTGCTGGTGGTGGCGGTGACGTTTGTTTCGGGGCTGGCGGTGTTCTTCTGGGTGATTGCGCCTCGGATCAAGCAGACCATCTCGGGGACGGCGGTGGATGAATGGGTGGCGCGGCAGGTGACGCGGATTGCCAACGCCTACCTGGTGCCGGAAATCCAGTTTGACAAGTTCACGTACACGCACCCCGGCGTGCTGGAGATGCACGGGGCGCGGCTGGTGGCACCCGACTCGGAGAAGACCAAGGTTGTTGAGGCGCGGCTGATGCGGGTGACGCTGGCGGAGGTGCCGACGTTCGGCCAGCCGATCGTGATCGAGCGTGTGGACCTGGAAGGGGCGGCGCTGCGGCTGCTGCGCGACCCGGCGACGGGGGGCTTCAAGGCACTTGTGCCGTTTGTGAAGGGCGAGAACATCAAGGATCAGGACCGGGTGGACGCGCAGGTTCAGTTGTCGACGGTGTTCAAGGTGAAGAAGGTCACGCTGCGTGACGGGGAGCTGCAGTACAACGACGGCGCCGGGCCGGAGATGATGACGATCAAGGGCGTGACGCTCGATATGGATGTCGAGCCGGATTCGGGGGCGGGCGCTTCCGGGGGGGGGTGGTATGCGGTGAAGTTCGACCTGGACCGGGC
>CAYZFW010000670.1:0-1589 GCA_964477615.1 uncultured Phycisphaeraceae bacterium
GAGCGTCACTACAAGGTGTCGCGCCGGGTGCAGCAGATCCTGCAGCGGTACAAGGAACTGCAGGACATCATCGCGATTCTGGGCATCGACGAACTGTCCGAAGAGGACAAGCGGACCGTCGGGCGTGCCCGCAAGATCGAGCGGTTCCTGAGCCAGCCGTTCTACGTCGCCGAGGTGTTCACCGGCTTCACCGGCGTGACGAGCTCGCTGGAAGAGACGATCGATTCGTTCGAGCGCCTGTGCAACGGCGAGGGGGATGATCTCCCCGAGTCGGCGTTCATGTATGTCGGGACGCTGGATGATGCTCGGAAGAAGGCTGAGAAGATGAAGGGGTGATCGCTGTCCACCCGAGCCTCAAGCGCGTGCAGGGGCTGTCGTCAGACAACCAACACAGTGACTCATCAAAACCCCGCAATAAGCGGGGTTTTCAATTGCCGGACGTTGTCGGCATCGGCCCATCGGCCTCGCGAGTCGAAACGCCGCATTCGGGGCAGCGGGTCGAATGCGGGGTTCCGGTCAGGTCGTAGCCGCAATGGACGCACGCACCGAAAGCGTGACGGTGCTTGCCGAAACCCCAAACAACGCCCCCGACCACCGAGAGCGAAATCGCAACCGGCAATCTGACCGATTCGGGCAACCACGCGACCAGATTCGCGGGCAGATTCGACCACAGCACTCGACGATCGGTGAACTCGGCCTCCCCGGACGCCAATGCCCGGCGCAACAACTGCGATTCGTCCGTTGATCCGTTGATGAACCGCAGATGCCGCGGGAGAATTGGCGGATTCGGGACGAACTTGTCTGCCAATATCTCGCCGTATGTTCTCAGAAACTGGACCTGATTCTCAGGCGAGATCGCTGCCCACTCGCCGTCGAGACCCTGATGGCTCAGCCAGATGGATACGACTCTCTCTGCGTAGCAAGGCATCGGAGGCTGCTGGAAGATGACGCCAACGAAGACCATGTCTGGCCGTGCCCAGTTGCCAGCAATTACAGGCTTTCCAACCGTGACGAACACGCCTATGCGCTGGCGTGGTTCGGATGGTGCCCAGCCGAACTCATCCGCGAGGATCGACGCCTTGTAGGTGTTCGCGCGACCAGTGATCATGACCGCATTGCCGGACGATTGGATAAGGATCGCTGCGATGACAGTCGCGAGAAGAACAAAACCGAGCAAGAACAACCCAGCGCCCCAACGGCGTTGTGCCTTCCTCCTCGCATGAATGCTCGTGATACTCAATGCCCGAATCGTATCGCCCGTCGTGTCACGTGAATGCGGCGGCTCTATTGCATCTCTTCGACATCGATAGGCCCGGTGCCACGATGCGCGGCCCGCCGCCCATCGTGCCGGGCGAAATGGGAACATCATCGCACCTTCGGCGCGACGCTCGGCTTGGAAGCCGAGCATCGTGGCACCGATTGACGCGCCGGTTCGATCACCTGTGCCGTCACCCCTCGCAGATCTTCTTCAGCCCGTCCCGGAGCAGTGCTGTCCAACCGTCGCCCATGGCCTGCTGGGCGCTCTCGGAGACGTCACCGATCTCCATGTGGATGGCCTTGAGCGTGCAGCCTTTCCCTGATGCGGCGGG
>CAYZFW010000671.1:0-1577 GCA_964477615.1 uncultured Phycisphaeraceae bacterium
CCTTGGAGGAACAGCAGCGGCACGAACACCATGCAGATGATCACCGTGGCGAACACCACCGAGGAGCGGACCTCGTTGCTTGCGTCGTAGATGACATCAATGAACGGGCGGCGCTCCTCGGCTGGCCTTGCCGTGTTCTCGCGCAGACGACGCAGCACGTTCTCGACGTCGATGATCGCATCGTCGACGAGTTCGCCGATGGCCACCGCCAAGCCGCCGAGGGTCATCACGTTGATCGAAAGCCCCCACGCCCACAGCAGCAGCACGGACGCGGCGAGCGAAAGCGGCAGGGCCGTGAGCGTCACCACCGTGGCGCGGACATTCAGCAGGAACAGGATGAGGATGACGGCGACGATAAGGCTCGCCTCCACCAGCACCCTCACGACGTTGTTCACACTCCGCTCGATGAAGCGCGATGCTCGGAACGGGTCCCGGTTCAGCTTCATACCCGCGGGCATCGACTTCTCGACCTGGTCCAGCGCCGCATCGATCTCGCGCGTCAGGCTCAGCGTGTTGGTTCCGGGGCTCTTCTGCACCGTCACCACCACAGCGGGCAACGCGCGGTCGGCGGCGGTGCCGCGCTTGGGGGCCGGCCCGAGGCGGACGTCCGCCACCTGCCCGATGGTCACTGCCGCGCCGTTGTGATGCTTGACGAGCGTGCCGCGGATGTCGTCCACGCCGTTCACGCGGGCGGCCTGTCGGATGGGGATCTCCTGGCTCTCGATGTCGGGCAGGTAGCCCGCGCTGGCGGTGCTGTGGGCGCCTTTGGCGGCGTTCACCACGTCGCCGATGGTCAGGCCGTACTGCGCGAGCAGGTCCTGACGGACGTTGATCTGGTACTGCGGCAGTTCGCCGCCGATGGCCACCGCCTGGGCCACGCCCGGCACGGCGAGGAGTTTGTTCCGCAGCTCAAACTCGGCGAAGGAACGGAGTTCGAGCGGGCTCACCTCACCGCCCGGAGACGACAGCGCAATCAGCATGATCTCGCCGGTGATGCTGGTGACGGGGGTGATCTCGGCGTGGGCATCCGGGGGGAGCGCATCGCGGACACCGGCGAGGCGCTCGCCGACGAGTTGGCGGGCACGGTAGATGTCGGTGCCCCAGTCGAACTCGACCCAGACGAACGAGAGCCCGATGGCGCTGGCCGAGCGGACACGGCGCGTGCCGGGGAGCCCGTTGACGGCGGTTTCGATGGGGAAGGTGACGTTGAGTTCGACCTCGTCCGCCGCGAGACCGCCCGCCTCGGTCATGACGACGACGGTGGGCGCGTTGAGATCGGGGAAGACATCGACGGGCATCTCGCGGAGTTTCACGCCGGCAAAGAGGAGCAGCAGCCCGGCGGCGGCGACGACCAGCGACGAGTTCTTCAGCGAGAACGCGATGAGTTTCGCGAGCATGGATCAGTGCTCCCCTTCGTGGAAGGTGCCGTCGGGGTGGAAGTGCCCGCCCTTGGGGGCCGCGCCGCTGGTGGCGAGCATGAGCTGGTAGTTGCCGCCCACCACAATCTCGTCGCCTTCCTTCACGCCGCTGTTCACGATGATCCAGCGACCATCGTCCACGCCCAGGTCGGCGTCCAT
>CAYZFW010000672.1:0-1576 GCA_964477615.1 uncultured Phycisphaeraceae bacterium
TCACCGATGCGTCTTCCGGAATTGAACAATCCACCTCACCTCACCCCCTTGGGCGGCGGCGCACCCGCGCCACCCGCCGGCGCTGGCTTGTCTTCCGTCGCCTCGTCCTTCTTCTCGGGTGCCGGGCTGTCCGGGGCCGAGACCGCTGGCTGCTCCGTGACACCGGTGTCGCGGTCGGCGGGCATCGGGTCAGGGTCGCGCGGAGCGCCGGACCCGCCCGAACCCGACGTGTGCTTGACCTCCGGCGCACCGATCCCCAGCGCCTTGGTCACGTCGTTCACCATGTACCCGGCGGCGAAGCACACCACGCCGGTGACGATCAGGGCGACGGGTCCGAATCCGCGGGTCTTGGGGGCGTTGGTCTGGTTCATGGCGTGGGAATCCTAAGGGGCGTCCCACGGATCATCGGCCCGCACGCCCAACTTTCACCAAACCCTTACACCCACCCCCATACTCACCCCCGATCCCGACGCGCAATCCTCGCCCATGCCCTCCGTGCACTCGACCACTTGACCACTCGACCACTTGGCAAGAAAACCCCCGTCGGCGTGGGCGGAACATCCGCTTCCACGCCGACGGGGCCCTGAGAGAAACGCAACGACTCTCCCCCTCTCTCCATCGATCAGCCCGCCATCAGCCAGCCATGAGCGCCGGCACGCCCAGCGTCTTTACCACGCCGGTGCCCGTCTCGACGACCTCGCCGGCTTCCACGCCGACGGCCGAAAGCCCGCGCCGGCTTAGCGCCAAGGTGCCTTCCGCCACCGCGCGGTTCACACGGGCATCGATCCGCGCATCGCCCTGCCGACCGGTGAAGTCGTCCGAGGCGTCGAACACCTCGCCCAGCGCCACCGTGGCCCCGGCCTTCTCCAGACGCCGACGCAGCGACGCCTCAAACTCGGCGAGCCCGCGCGGGTCACCGCCCAGGAGCAACGGGACGACGACCTTGCCCTCGAGCGCCCCCGGCCCAAGACGGGCCAGGAACGCCGGCAGCAGACCGCCGTACGCCGCACTCTCGACGGGCGCGACGATCACGATCACGTCCGCCACGTCCACCCCGGCGAGGGCGGAATCAAGCCGGTCGCTGGGCACACCCTCGTACAACGCCGCGGGCGAAATCCGCGAGAGTTCGATCCGTTGCAGCGTCATGTGCTCATCGCCCAGCGAAACGACGGCGCAGCCGGCCAGCACCGACGCGCGCGAAGCGACGCCGGCGGAGGCGGACAGCACCAGGGCGGATGGGTTCACACGGTTGGTCAGACGCAGCATGGGACGCACTCCGGATCGGAGGGGTGAAAAAAATGGTGAACAGGGGACGCTCGAAACACGCTGGGAAACACGGTGCTTTGGAAACCTGGAAAACAACACGGGCCGCGTCGCTGGGGTGCGGCGCGGCCCTTCATGGACCTTGAAGTTTGGGGCTGGACTGGGCTTTACATCGCCCGCTCCATGCACCCGCTCTTCGCGCCGCACCCGCCCATAAGGCACTGGTGCTGACACTGGCAGGCATGGTGCATGGCGACTTTGACAACCGAATCTGCAGACGCCATGACCACACCGCCGCGGGTTGTCGCGGTAA
>CAYZFW010000673.1:0-365 GCA_964477615.1 uncultured Phycisphaeraceae bacterium
GATCCGCGCCGGCGAGACGGTTGTGCTTTGCGTGCTCACCCTGCTTTGCATCGGGGTGGTGATGGTCGCGTCGGCGGGGATGAACGTGGGGGATGCTCAGCCGGTGACGTTCGAGTCGATCGTGCTGTCGCGGTCGGCGGTGTATCTGCTGCTGGCGGTGGTGGCGATGCTGGTGGTGAGTCTGCTGCCGGTTGGGAAGATCGCCGAGAGCGCGATGCGGGGGACGTGGGTGGTGTGGCTGGTGCCGGTGATGTTGTTGTCGCTGGCGCTGGTGTATGTGCCGGGGGTGGCGCACGAGGCGAAGGGGTCGAGCCGGTGGATCAAGGTGCCGATCCCGGGGATCGGGCTGACAATGCAGCCTTCGG
>CAYZFW010000673.1:375-1573 GCA_964477615.1 uncultured Phycisphaeraceae bacterium
CCGGGGCTGAAGGAACTATCGGTGCAGCCGAGTGAGATCGCCAAGTGGGGGATGATCGTGCTGGTGGCGTGGTACGCGGTGCGGCGGTCGGACGTGCTGCACCGGTTTCGCACGGGGCTGCTGCCGGCGCTGCTGCTGACGGGTCTCCTCACGGCGGTGGTGATCAAGGAGGACCTGGGCACGGGGGTGCTGATCCTGTGCATGGCGACGGTGGTGTTGATCGGGGCGGGGGCGCGGCTGTGGCACTTTGTGGCGATGGCGCCGGTGGCGCTGGCGGGGTTGACGCTCGCGGTGATTGTTGAGCCGTACCGGATGAAGCGGCTGGCGACTTTTGTTGATCCGTATGTGGACGCCGAGGGGGCGGGGTACCACATCATTCAGTCGACGGTGGCGATTGCGAACGGGCACGGGACGGGGCGGGGGCTGGGGTTTGGGCTGCAGAAGTTCGGGTATTTGCCTGAGGACCGGACGGATTTTCTGTTTGCGATCATCTGCGAGGAAACGGGGATCGTGGGGGCAACGGTGATCATCTCGCTGTACGTGCTGCTGCTGACGGCGGGGTACCGCATCGTGACGCGGCAGACGCAGCCGCTGCTGAAACTCGTGGGGCTTGGGATTCTGGCGACGGTGGGGATCCAGACGGTGATCAACCTGCTGGTGGTGACGGGGCTGGCGCCGACGAAGGGGATCGCGCTGCCGCTCTTGTCTTCGGGCGGGACGGGGTGGATCCTGACGGCGGCATCACTGGGTGTGCTGGTGGCGATGGACCGGCAGACGCGGCGGGCTAAGGATGAAGAAGGCGTGCGCCGGGCGGTGGAGGCGGCGACGGTGGAGGGGAAGCCGTTTGCGGTGCGGATGCCGTGGGGGAAGAAGGGGCGGCCGGCGCTGACGCTCCGGCGTGAGGATGAGGTTGAGGTGGCTGGGGCCGGGGCCGGCGGGGCGTGACGGGGGCGCGGTACATCTTCGGCGGCGGTGGGACCGGCGGTCACCTGTACCCGGGGCTGGCAATCTGGCGCGAGATTCAGAAGTTGGACGCGTCGGCGTCGGCGGTGTTTGTGTGCTCGAACAAGCCGCTGGACTCGGAGATTCTGAAGCGCGAGGGGGTGGAGTTTGTGGCGGTGCCGGCGAAGGCGTTTGGGCTGCGGCCTTTGGCGCTGTGGCGGTTTGTTTCGAACTGGGGGGCGAGTGTGCGGGTGGC
>CAYZFW010000674.1:0-1568 GCA_964477615.1 uncultured Phycisphaeraceae bacterium
CGTACTCGTGCAGCTTGCCGAACTTCAGCCAGTCGTTGCAGCGCACGCACGGGTTAGGCGTGCGGCCGTGGGCGTACTCGTCCACGAAGTAATCGATGATCCGCCCGAAGTCCTTCTTGAAGTTCACGACGTAGAACGGGATGCCCAGCTCCGCTGCCACCAGCCGCGCGTCCGCCGCGTCGTTGATCGAGCAGCAGCCCTGGTGCCCGAGCTTGATGGGTTTCCCGGCGTTGCCGGGGCTGTCGATGGCGCACGCGCCATCGTCGACCCCGGCGGGCCGCATCTCGTCCAGCGCCTCCCCCGGCGAGCCCAGCCGCATGAACACCCCCACACACTCGTACCCCGCGCGCACCAGCAGCGCCGCGGCGACGGACGAGTCCACGCCGCCCGACATCGCCACCAGCACCTTGGGACCACGCGCGGGCATCGCGGAATCCTAGGTGTCGAAGTACGGCGCCCAAGGGCACCACCCCCTCTAACTCACACCCCCCGCACCTCGATGCCCCACACTTTCCGCAGCGAGACCATCAACCGGTCGACCACCGCGGGCTGGATCGACCGCCCGGACAAGACATGGCGTGCCAGCGTCAGGCCCGCCTCACCCTCTTCGACGACCACCGTCGTCGCCCCTGCTGCCTTCAGTGCCGCCTGCTGCGTGAGGTACCGCGCCCGAGCGGTGATCTCCACCTTTGGGCTCAGTTCACGCGCCGCGGCGACGATGGCGATGCACGCTGAGGGGTCGGGCGTGGTGACGACGAGGTGAACGGCCCGCTGCACGCCGGCCTGATCGAGGATCTCCTGGGACGTCGCGTCGCCGTAGAGCGCCTGCCCGCCTCCTTTGCGGATCTGTTCGACAGTATCGATGTTGGTCTCGATGACCATGGTCCGCATCCCGGCGTCGCGGAGCAGGGCGTCGACGAGCCGACCCGTCGGGCCGTGCCCCACCACGATGGCCAGCGGCTTCTCGGGCTCGCTCCCCGGTCCCGCCCCCGCCCCCGGAGCCGCCCCCGCCGCGACGATCGCGGCCTCGTTCGTCTGCGCCGCGCGGCGCTCGGCGCGCCGGTTCAGCGCCTTCCACAGTTTCGGGCGGCGTTTCAGCCACGCCTCGATCGCATCAAGCCGCGAGAAGATCAGCGGGTTGAGCGCAATCGAGAGCATCGCCGTGACCACCAGGAGCTGCGTCGCGCTCTCGGGCAGGATGCGGTTCTGCGTCGCCGTCTGAGCCAGGATGAACGAGAACTCGCCGATCTGGGCCAGCCCCACGGCGACCGTCAGCGCCGTCTTCACCGGGTACCCCAGCATCCAAACCACCAGCCACGCGGCCAGCGGCTTCACCACCAGCACGATCCCCAGGCACGCCAGCGTCATCAGCGGCTCTCGTACCAGGAACGACGGATCGAACATCATCCCCACCGAAACAAAGAACAGCACCGCGAACGCGTCTCGCATCGGCAGCGCATCGCTCGCGGCCTGGTGGCTCGCGGGTGTCTGCGCCACCACCATCCCCGCCAGGAACGCCCCCAGCGCCACCGACACCCCGATCAACGTAGCCGATCCCACCGCGATCG
>CAYZFW010000675.1:0-1567 GCA_964477615.1 uncultured Phycisphaeraceae bacterium
GGCGCGGCAAGGTGACCATCGAGATCAGCAACACCACGCCGCTGCCAGCCAAGGTGTACGCGAACGAGGGGATCGCGCAGTTCATTTTCCTGAAGGCGGACCGGGTGTGTGCGGTGTCGTACGCGGATAAGGCGGGGAAGTATCAGGATCAGGGTGGGTTGACGTTGCCCAAAGTCGATTAGGAGACCAGTGATGTTCGGTGAGATCAGCTGGGTCCATATTGATCGACTTGTTCGGCACTATGCGGCAGCTTCGGCGCACGTGCAGAATCTCCATGATCTGGAGCGACAGATCGTCGAGATCTACTCTCTATTGAATCACAGATCTCCTTCATTTGCTGATCTAAGCGCATTTCACTCGCCAAATCCCAGCGAAGAAGATGAAACTGAGAGAGCGACTGCTTGGCTAAGTCAGAACGTCTTCGACGCTCGGGCTTGGTGCGTTGGTCAAAAGACTTTGTACGAACGCGGAAAGGGCTCGGGAGCGCGCTTCGCTAGCCCCATTCTGCAGCAAGCCGTCCGGCTGGGTCTCGCTGTCGAAGACTCTGTCGATCTGGAAGAGCTTCGCGATTGGTGGCCCGAGGATGTCGTTCGACAAGATGCTGTAAACGCGGTTCTGTTCAATCTCGCAAAGCGCGAGATTCTGGTGGTGGACGGGCAAAGTTCCTCTACCGCTCGCAGGCTTAGCCGGTCGTTTGGACCGCTGAAAAAGGCCGACCGAAACACGCTATTCGGCAGGGCGGAAACGGTCTTTGGTGCAACCTATGCGCGCTCCGATGCGGTTGCTGCGGTGCTTTTTGCTTCCGAGTTGATTCGTCGCGCCGTTGAGGGGTATCGAGTGCGGAGTGTCTTTATCACCTTCGAGGACCACGGCGGCAGCGGCCGATTCCAGGCGAATGACGTTGGAACCGTTGATCCGCTTTCGTTGCGTCACCAGCGAGTCCGTCTAGACGAGCTCCCGGTACTTAGTTCACACGAGCAGTTCGCCGACCGAATTGAGGAAAACCCCGATGCCATGCTTGGCATTCCGAACTGGTCTGAGATTGATTACCTGAAGAAAGTGCCTATCGACATCCCGATTCGATCGGTCATGTTGCTGAAGACACTTGGTGAACGCCAGAGGCATGCAGGAAGCCGGCTTTTCCAATGTCCCGCTTCAGAACTCGCTGGATGGGTTTCAGACACATATGGCTTTGAGTTTCCGCGTGATATGTGGAGGCACGATGTCCTGCGATTGCAACGCTCTGGACTCGTCTCCGACGCGCCTAACGGATCGAAAACTGTAGCAATCACGCCCGCTGGCTTGGCTCGGCTGTTGATCCTCGAGCATCGATTCAACCCTATGTTGCCTAGGCCGACCGGGCAGATCCTTGAAACTCTTACAGAGCATGAGCTTCGCTGGTATGAAGCTCAGCGTGTCTAGATCACTTCGCTCCCGTCTGTTCCTCCTCCTCCACGCCCCGCCCCGAACTCTCCATGAAGATCGCTCGCAAATTCACTCAAGCCGGCAAGGACGCATTCGCCTCTGTTGAATGGGTGAAGCGCTCCAGCCGCATTTCCAACCCTGA
>CAYZFW010000676.1:0-1565 GCA_964477615.1 uncultured Phycisphaeraceae bacterium
AGTGGGCCATCTCGTTGGTCGGATCGGCCTGGGCCATGTTCTCGAACTGGGCGATACGGGCGGCGAGGTCCATCATGGGGGATGGTAGGGGCGTGAAAATGGCAAAGAGCAAGTAGGAAATGGCACATGGCAAATCGCAAATGGCAAATCCGGACAGGCGTCACCGCCAGGGCATTCCATCCGAGTTTGCGATTTGCCATTTGCTCTTTGCCATTTACGCTTGCGTCATGACCCACCGCGAGCGCGAACGGTTCGATGCCCTGCTGCAGGAGGCCATGGAGTCACTCCCCGAGCACCTGCGCCCGCTGCTGGATGAGGTCCCCGTGATCGTCGACGACAAGCCCGACCGGACTCTCGTCGAATCGCTTGCGAAGGAGTGGGGCGAGCAGGTCACGCCCGAGTTCGCCTCCGAGATCTGCGGCCTTCACACCGGCGTGCCGCTGACGCAGCGGAGTGTGAACGAGTCCGGCGTGCTCCCCACCGACATCCGCCTGTTCCGTGAGGGCATCATCAACATCGCCGGCGGTTGGGAAAAGGGCGAAGATGAAACGGACGACGACGTGGACGACGCCGTGTACGACGAGATCATGGTGACCCTGCTGCACGAGATCGGGCACCATTTTGGGTTGGATGAGGAGGATCTGGCGGCGCTGGGGTATGACTGACGAAGGGTGGCCGGCTTACGCCTTGCGGGGGAATGTCGGGAGCCAGCACCGAACCCGAGCGCGGTACTCATCAAACGGGGCGCCAAAGCGGTGCCGCATGTCGTGTTCCTCAATCGGGCGGACCAGGACGTGCCACACGATCGCTCCGAGGACCGCATACGCGAGGACAACCAAAGAACGCAGCATGATCGCGACAGCGATTCCCTGGAGAATCCCGGCGACGGCCATCGGGTTTCGGACGATTCTGTAGGGACCGGACACAACCAACCTGACCGGTGAGGCGAGCGGCAACGGCGTGCCGCCGCCGGCGCGCACGAGCGAAACCGAACTAGTGATCCCCAGAGCCGAGGCCGCGATGAAAATCGGCGTGCCGACGAAGGCCGCCCGCAAGCCGCTCTGACCGAAGAAATGCATCGACGCTCGATTCAGATCCTCGAGTTCGGGTAAACGCTCAAGCATCGAAAGCGGCACGGGAACAACCGCCAGAAAGGTGATCCAAAAAAGCGCCGCCTGCGCGGCCGTGCGTAGGCCGAGCGGTATCTCGCTTTCGCGCGCTTCTCGGAACAAGCGGGCAACCGACTTTGGGCAGCAGCACAAGATGACGCACAGACCTGTGGCCGCGCACGCTCCGAGCATCATCATCGTTCCCAGCCAGCCTTGGCCAAAGTTGATCGAGAAGCCGAGCGACAGCAGCGTTGCGTAGGCGACAGCGCCCAAGAGCAAGGCGCTGGCGGTCGGGGCCGATCGCTCGAACTTCCTACATACGAATGCGGCGACCATCGACCCGATGGCGAAGAGCGTCAAGTCGGGATACGCGAGTGCGCCGGCAAGCTGGGGCTGCAAAACGCCGGGCAGAAACCACGCGGCAGCTTGTGGGAACATGCCCAGGCACGCCCACCA
>CAYZFW010000677.1:0-1565 GCA_964477615.1 uncultured Phycisphaeraceae bacterium
GGGGGGGCAAGAGGCAAAGCTCAAATGGCAAAGCTCAAAGCTCAGATTCGGAGCGACGGATTTGGAAGTGCTTGGGCGGGCGGCGGATGGCGTGAGAGCGGCGAGATGAAAGAGATGCGTGATGGCGTCGCGCATCAGGGGCAGGTGGTGGCGAAGCGGGCGAGGAAGTAGGTGAGGTCGGGGGTGTCGATGGTGCCGCTGGCGTTGAAGTCGGCGATGGCGGCGGGGTTGCCGGTGGTGGCTGGCTGGCCGAAGCGGGCGAGGAGGAAGATGAGGTCGGGTGTGTTGACGGCGCCGTCGGTGTTGAAGTCGGCGGACTGGGGGGTGGCGGGGATGAGTTTGTGGATGCCGGTGTTGGAGAGGATGTAGATTTCGCCGAGGCCGTCGCGGGCGAAGCCGGTGATGTTGCCGCCGAGAGCCTGGAAGGTGTGGCGTTGGATGTCGGTGGCCTGGTTGTCGACAACTGAGCAGGTGTAGAAGTCACGTTGCCAGTAGAAATCGGAGAGTAGTGCGCGGTTGCGAAGGGAAGGAATGGCACAACCGGAGTAGGCTCCGCCTGAGATCACTGAAGCGCCGGATCGGAACAAGGGTGGAAGATCGCTTGGGCGGTACTCGATGAAGGGAAACACTGGGTTCTGAATCGTGGCGCAGTTGTCGAAGGTGGACTGCTGTTCGGTACCCTCGTAACAAGGCCAGCCGAGGTTCCGGCCGGGGCCATCGATCGGAACGACGGAAATCTCCTCTCGGTAGAACTGTCCGACATCCCCGACATAGAGAAGCCTGCGCGGAACATCGAACCCACAACGGAAGGGGTTGCGGAGTCCCCAGAGAAGAATCTCCGGGAGGCCGCCGCCACCCGCGAACGGGTTCTTCGGTGGGATGGCATAGTTGCGGATCGGATCCGCCGGAAAGGCGTCTGAGTCCACGTCGATCCGGAGTACCTTTCCTCTTGCCGTGTTGAGGCTCTGTGCCAAGGAATCCCAGCCGCGTTCGCCGATTGCGGCATAGAGCATCCCGTCGGGGCCAAAGTCCAGCCACCCCGCGATGTGGATGCTTCCCGCGTCTGGCTCAGAAAAGATGACGGTGCGTGATGTCGGGTCGATGATCCTTCGTGTCGGCAGAGGGCAAGTGAAGCGGACGATCGCAATGTTTGGGCTGAACTGGTTCGGGATTTCCGGCAAAATGTTGGTGTAATAGACGTAGAGGAAGCCGTTCTCTTCGAAGCGAGGGTGGCACGTCATCCCCAAGAGGCCGCCTTCGCTGGTCCTGACGACATTTGGGAGGATGAACTGTCTGTCGGCCGAGAACTGACCGCCGGGAAGGTCGATTGAGTTGATCGATCCGCTCAATCCTGCGACAAAGAGAAAATCGCTCCGAGCGCTGGGCGCGCAGGCCCAGATCGGGAATGAAACCGGGGACGGCGTCGACCTGAGCGTGATTGGTGCGACAAACTGTGCTCGAGCATCCTTAATAACGGAAGTCGAACAGGCAAGTGCTGAGCAGCAAACAGCAGCGGTGCGGATGGTCTTGGTGTTCATGGACGTGCCTCCGGGAGTAGATCGCAA
>CAYZFW010000678.1:0-1561 GCA_964477615.1 uncultured Phycisphaeraceae bacterium
GGTGCGACGGTGACGAGACGAGGGAGGTTCGAGGTGCCTGCTCCGGGTGGCATGCTTCCGTCTTCGGAAGCATGGTCATTCGGCCGTTTCCACGATGCGGGCACATCGGTGTCGTCGCTGGTGCAGAGCGTGACCTGGTGCCCGCGGCGCGCGAACGCCGCGCACAGGTCGGTCACGGCCCGAGCTGGGCCGCCGACTTCGGCTCGGACGACGGAGAGGTAGTGGAGGATGCGCATGGACGGAGAGAGGTTATCGGCTGAATCAGCTTGCGGCTTGTTCCCCCGCCGTACACTTGTGTCATGATCTCCGAGACGATCCGCGAGCGTTTGCAGACTGACCCGTTTGTGCCCTTTGTCATCCGAACCAGCAGCGGGCATGGATATCGTGTGGCAGGGCCTGACTTGGCGGTGGTGATGAAATCAAAGGTCTTCATCGCGGAACCGCGGTCGGACCGCTCCGCCACGGTTTCGTACCTCCACATCACGGCGGTCGAAGACGTTGAAGGAAACCGAGGCACCGGCCGTGGCGCCAGCGGAAGGCCGAAGCGTCGCTAACGGATCAACGACCCTTTGGGCGATCAGAGCACGTGGCGTAGAGCGCCTCATACGCCCTCAGCACCTTCCCCGGCTCCAGCCACTCCATCGCCCAGGCTCGTCCTGCTTCGCCCATGGACTCGGCTTGCTTCGGGTTGTCGAGCAGGTCGCGGGTGTGATGGGCGATGGCGGTGGGGGAGGGGTCGCTGATGATGGTCCCGCCGCCGGCGGCGAGTTCGGGCCAGATGTCGACGCCCTTGGTCGTGACCACCGGCGTCGCCGCGGCGAGAGATTCGAGGATCACAAAACCCCAGTTCTCCTGGCTCGTGGGCAGCACGCACACGTCGGCCGCCTGGAAGAGTGAGACCTTCTCGCGCCCCGTGACCATGCCGAGAAAGAAGGTGCGGTCGGAGAGGCCAGCGTCCACCGCGCGGCGTTTGAGTTCGGCCTCATATTCCAGCGGCCCCGAGCCGGCGATGACGAGCCGGAAGCGGCGCCCGCCGCCCCCGGAAGGCTCCCTCTTCAGGACCGCGCACGCGTCGATGAGCGTCTCGACGCCCTTCTTGGGATGCAGTCGACTGAGGAAAAGGACAATCGGGCCGTCGGTGCGAAGGGCGGGGAACTTCTCTCTGGCGAGCTCCGCGCCGGGGAGGCTCTGGAACTCCGACGCGTCGAACATCAGCGGCAGCACGCGGGCCCGCTCATCGGGCAGACCGGGGAACCACTTCATCACCTGGCGCTTCTCGCCCTCGGCGGTGAAGAGCACCGCCGCCGCACGCTCGGCCATCTGACGCACGCGCCACGAGACGTACAGACGCTTTTTCAGCGCCCCCTGGGCCATGCACCAGTCGTCCATCATGCCGTGGATGCTGAGGATATAGGGCTTGTTCAGCCTCCGCGCGATGGCGGCGAGCTGGGCGTTGGTCGATTCCCACGGCCCGTGCAGGTGCAGCACATCGCACGCGGCGATCTCCTTGGCGATGGTCTGCACCTCGCGCCAGCGGAAACGGCGGATGGGCTTCGGGAGG
>CAYZFW010000679.1:0-1559 GCA_964477615.1 uncultured Phycisphaeraceae bacterium
CAGGCACACTCGTCGCCGTCGAGCCCATGATCGCCGTCGGCACCGGCACGCACATCAACGGCGGCAAGAACTTCCCCTGGCCCCAGATCAGCGCCGACCGCTCCATGACCGTCCACTACGAAGCCGACGTGCTCATCACCGAGGACGGCCCGCGCGACCTCACCGAGGGCATGACCGAACTGCCCGACGTGATCGGGTGAGCCGCTTTCACGCACCGCGAGAGTTGATTCGTAAGTCCATCCCATCGATCGCGCCAGCCTCGTGAAAAACAAACGGCCACGTGCGATCCATCGCCACCTCACGCTCGGCAAACGCAGCTTCCGTCTCCGCAGCCTCCCGTTCAAGAGCACGAAGTTCCTCCGCGTGAACGCCACGCAGCCCCGCCAGCATCTCGTGCATCGCCCGGTAGTGCGGCAGAGCGTCTTCGCCTCGGGCCCGCGCCGCGCGAACCGCTTCAACAAGCCCCGCCTTCCGCTGCGCCGCCGCCGCATCGCCCAGCATCATCGGATCATGCCGCGCCCGGTGCGCCCGCCACTTGGCAAGCGACACATCGCGCTCGCTCACCTCGCGCCGCGCTAGCGGCAGCCGCAGGTCCGCCGTCACCACGAGCGTCGGAGCCAGCGAGACCCCGAGCCACTCGCCCAGCCACGCCTCGGTGATGGCGTCGTACACCCCGCCACCCGTGCCATGGATGAAGAGGTCGCACGCGCTCATCCGCACCATGCCGGTCATGAGCAGTGCCCGAGGAACAAGCGCTCCCCGCTCCGCGGGCTCGCCCTGCAGCTCGCGGGCAAACACGCGCCGCCGCGCCGTGCTCGGGGCAATCCACCACATCGGGAGTTCCGCGCCGCCGTCCCCATCGCCCCCCGCACCCCCCACACCAACACCGGTCGCAAGCGTCGCCACCTTCGCCTCCGGCGTCGCCAGCACCGCCCGGTTGTAGCACTCGGCGCAGCCCCTCGGGTCGTCCCGCATCTTGGCCACCAGCAAATCTCCGAGTGAGGTCCGCATCAGGTCCGTCGCGAACACCGCACGTCCTGCCCCGCGGCGCAGGTACCGCGACAAAAGATCGGTCAGAGCCGCGGCCATCTGACGCCCCGCGCTCGGCTCATCCGCGTGCTTCCGAAGCGCGTTGATCGCAGCCCTGATCCCCTCACCCACGCTCACCAGCGCCGGCTCGCCGCCCGAGAACGGCGCGGGAGAAAACGCCGGCGCGCTCGCCGCGGCGACATCCCCCGCCGGCGCAGGCTTCAACTTCCACTCCCTCACCTCAAGCCGCCCGTCCACACGCACGGGCACACGCGCCGTGTGCGTCTCATCCGAGTCCTGATCCACCCACAGCCAAGCCGAATGGTCGAACGACGCCAGCGATGCGAAAGGGGAACCTCCCGTGCCACGGGTTTCGCCTGTACCACGGGCTTCGCCGTCCTCGGCGATGCCCGTGCTTTTCGCCGTCCGCGTGCCACGGGTTTCGCCGTCCGCGGCGACACCCGTGCCCTTCGCCGCCCTCAAGCCCCCCCCACCATACACCCCCCACCCCCCCCCCACCCCCTCACACG
>CAYZFW010000680.1:0-1556 GCA_964477615.1 uncultured Phycisphaeraceae bacterium
GACAAAGTAGGCACGGGCGAGGGTGTCCATCACCGCGGGCTCCTTGCCGCCGGCGAGTTCGTTGCCACGGGTTGCGGCGGCGACGGCCAGGTCGGCGTCACGCTCCGCGTCGCTGAACTCGCCCTCGGGGTTGACGATGCTCCACGCGAGGTAGTTCATCATGTTGGCGTCGGCGTCCTTGCTCGCGATGAGCGTGGCGCCGTGGACCTTCGCGTCGTCCTTCTTGCCGGTCTTGATCAGTGCGATGTACTTGTAGACGCCGAGTTGGGCGTACTTCTTGGCATCGAGCTTCAGCAGGTCCTCGGCGGCGGTGAGGCCCTTGGCGTAGTCGTTCGAGCCGACCGCCTCCTCGAATGCCTCTTCGTACTTCTTGGACTTCGCGGCCTCCTCGGCCTGCTTTTTGGCGAAGGCCTCGGGGTCGAAGTCGCCCTTGAGCACCTCGTCGACCACGTTGTCCAGCCCGTCCATCGGGTGACCGATCCAGGCGATCTTGCCCTTCTGGTCGATCACGAACACCGCGGGGATGCCGTTCTGACCGGCGGGCTTCATGTACGAGTTGGCGATCTGGTTGTTGACGTCCTCGGCGATGCGGTACGCCATCTTGTCGCCGCGGGCGTCCACGAACTCCTTCGTCGGCTTCATGCCCTTGCGGGGCCACACCGCGAGACCGACGACGTTCACGCCCTTGTCCTTCAGCTTGTTGTGCATCTCGTTGATGTGGGGGATGCTGGCCACGCACGGGCCGCACCACGTCGCCCACATGTCGAGCACGTAAACCTGCCCGGGCTGGAAGCCGCTGATCGGCTCGCCCTTGAGCCACTTGATCCCTTCGAGCGAAGGCGCGGCGTCGCCGACGCCCAGGCGGGCCTTCTTCTCCGGGGCCTTGGCGGGGGCGTCGTCCGCGAGCACAACCGACGGCACGAACACGCCGGGGCTGAGCACGATGGCGGAGGCGATGGCGCCGGCGAGCAGGTGTTTCAACATGGTGATCGACTTCCTTTTCATGGGTGATGGGATCGGGAAACCATCATGGTTTCGGGCCGACGCCGCCGCGGAGTGTTGAATCGGGGGCATCGAAGGCCCCTCGAACCCGGCGGTCGGGTTTGGTTCGGAAGATTGTACCGGGCAGGGGTGGGGGGGCTGCGGGGGTGCCCGGCGGGTTGGATGCCTGAGAATGGGCGTGGGTTCCCGTGGTTCCCGCGAGGAAACAGCCCGAGTGCGGCACCGTTTCAGGCCCGGGCACCGATGTGGTACACCGTCTGCGTCGGGTACGCGAACTCGATTCCCTCGCGGCCCAGCGATTCCAGCACGTCCAGGTTCACCGCCTGCTGGATGTCCATGAACACGCCGTAGTCCGCGGTGAGGACGTGGTAGACGCATTCGAAGTCGAGGCTGCTGGAACCGAAGGCCTTGAAGTGGCAGCGCTCGAAGCGCGTGGGCGAGCGCTTCTCCACCGCCGACCGCACGATCTCGTTCACCCGCGCGATCTTCGCCGGCGGCGTGGCGTACACGAGCCCGAACGACAGGACGACTCGCCGCTCAATCATGCGCTGGAA
>CAYZFW010000681.1:0-1554 GCA_964477615.1 uncultured Phycisphaeraceae bacterium
AGGCGCTGGTGCTGCTCGTCATCGCGTGCCCGTGCGCCCTGGTCATCTCAACGCCCGTGACGGTTGTAAGCGGGCTGACGGCGGCGGCCCGGCGCGGCATCCTCATCAAGGGCGGTGTCCACCTGGAGAACGGCCGCAAGTTGAAGGTGGTGGCGCTCGACAAGACCGGGACGATTACCGAGGGCAAGCCGCGTGTGACCGATGTGCAGCCCATCGGCGGTGCGAGCAAGGATGAAGTCCTCCGTATCGCCGCGAGCCTCGATGCGCTCTCGCAGCACCCGGTGGCGCTTGCGGTTGTGGCGGCGTGGAGCGGCAAGCGTGCGAGCGTTGAGGCGTTCAAATCGCTCACGGGGCGGGGCGTCGAGGGCCGCATCGACGGGGCGGCGTACTTCGTCGGCAACCACCGCCTCGCCGAAGAGCGGAAGGTCTGCTCGCCGGAAGTCGAGGCGGTGCTGGGGCACTTCGAGGTGCAGGGGAAGACGGCCATCGTCGTTGCATCATCTCGCGCCGTACTTGGCATCATCGCGGTGGCCGACACTCCTCGCGAGAGCAGCGTCAACGCTCTGCGATCCCTTCACGCGATGGGCGTGCGGACGCTTTTGCTCTCTGGGGACAATCAATCCACCGCGTCAGCCATCGCCAAGGCCGTGGGGATCGACGAGGTCCGCGGCGGGATGCTGCCCGAGGACAAGCTCGCTGAGATCGAACGCCTGCTCAACGAACACGGCAACGCGGTTGGCATGGTCGGTGACGGGGTGAACGACGCCCCCGCCCTGGCCAGGTCGACCATTGGCTTTGCGATGGGCGCGGCGGGCACGGACACAGCCCTTGAGACCGCCGACGTCGCCCTCATGCAGGACGACCTGCACGGGCTGCCCGAGTTCATCGCGCTCTCGCGCCGTACCGGCGCGATCTTGGCCCAGAACATCACGCTCGCCATCGGCATCAAGGTGGTTTTCTTCGCACTCACCCTCGCCGGACTGGGGACGATGTGGATGGCCGTCATCGCGGATGTCGGGGCGAGCCTGCTGGTGGTAGGGAACGGGCTACTACGGTTGGGGAGTCGGAGGGGTTTGCCGAGCCTCTCAAGCGCTAAGGCTGAGTCAAGCACCGCTTGAACGAATCTGGCGTGCGGCTGACGGAGAGCCACGGCTCGACGTGCCATCGGCGACGCGTGATTCTGGGGAGTGTGGACCTGCGCACCGGTGTCCACACTCGAACGGCTTCAAGAACTACAACGGCCTGGGTGACATGGGCTCCGAGAAGCACCGACGTGCCGATCACGTCCGCAACGAGTTCCGCGGCAAGATTGGGCGCGGCAACCTGGACAAACGCAAGCTGTTGAGCACCACGCTCACGCTGCTGAACGCCATCGCCGCGCTCGCGATGATGGGCGAGAGCAGCCATCCGGTGAACGGGAACAGCACGCCCGCCGCGATGGGTATGCCAACAACGTTGTAGATGAATGCCCAGAACAGGTTTTGCTTGATCGTCCGCATGGTCGAGTGCGAGAGGGCAATGGCCTGGGGAACGGCCCGGAGGTCGCCACGCATC
>CAYZFW010000682.1:0-1551 GCA_964477615.1 uncultured Phycisphaeraceae bacterium
AGCATCGCCGTCGAGCGTGCTTCGCGAGCCGAGTACACCGCCCCAAAGACCGGGGCAGATGTGCTTACCGTCCCCGCCACGACGCCCAGCGAAACTGAACGCCGCTGAACCAAGGGCGTCCCAGTTCGATCTCAGCGCGACCTCCGTCTCAAAACGGCACCATCACCCCCAGATACACCATGGGGCTGTCGCGAGAGGGATTGTCATCCGTCCCGCTCGTCGACGCATTCGACACGTGCTGCCACCGCACGCCCACGTCCAGCCGCACGCCCTCATCGCCCAGCGCGAATGTCGCGCCCACGCCTGCCCGAGGCGTGAAGTTGTACGTGGTCCCGCCCGGCGGCACATCCTCGTCGGTGAACACCATGCCGATGCCCACGTCGGCGTACAGGCTCCAGCGCCGGTCGTCGCCCTTCTCCGAATCGCGGGTGTTCAGGAAGTGCCAGCGGAAACCGAACGCCGGGTTGATGCCCAGCGCGTCCTCGGCCTTCTCGTTGTCGTCGCCGTCCTCGTCCTGCGCGTAGTACCAGCCGCCCAGACCGAAGTTGAACTCGAAGTCGTCGGCGATGAAGGTGTGGAACGTCAGCACGGCGTTGCTGTCGGTGCTCTCGGAGTGGAACGCCACGCCACCGCCGACCGACCAGCCCCACCACCCCTTGTCGAGGAACCGCAGCGAAGGCGTTGTGGGCGCCGCCGAGTCAGCCCCGCTGGCCGACTCGGCCGCCGGCCGCTCGAAGTTCAGGCTCACGCGCTCGGCCCGCGCGGCCCCCGCCGCGGTGCAGAGCATTGCCGCCGCCGCCGTCACCTTCGCCCCCGCCTGCATCCGGTTCATCGCTTGGTTTCGCATGGGCGCAGGGTACCATCCCAAGCGATGGCCGACACGGACCCGTCAGAATCCTCACGAACCCGCGACGCCGAATCGCGCCTGACACGCATCGAGGAATCCCTCGGCTTCGCCCAGCACGACCTGGACGAGCTCTCAGCCCAGGTGCGCGGCGTTCACGATGCGCTCGCGGCGATGGCCAAACGACTCGACCGGCTGGAACGCCGGCTCGACGAGAGCCACACGGGTGACAACGAGCCGGAGAGCGGCACGGACTCGGCCGAAGCCTGAGACGCACTCAGCCCTGGATGTCGATGTGAGGCCGCGGCGGCTGCGCCGGCCCCTGCGCGTACGCGCCGTGCTGAGCGCGGTCCTCGTGCCCGGCCTCCGAGTCATTCGACGCCGGGCCGGAGACCGAGCGCTCGGTCTCGGTCTGCTCGACACTCGACAGCATGACCTCGTCGCCCTCGCGCTCCCCCCCCGCACCGCCGGACCCGCTCGCCTCGACACGCCGGTACGCGGCCTTTCGGCGCTCGACGCGCTTGTCGCCGCCAAAGGGAGAGGGGGGGATGATGGAGCCCAGGACGGACATGCTCTCAATATCGGCATCCCCCGAACGCCACCTGCACCTCGGTTGTGGGGACCGCCCCCGCTGGGTGTCAGCATATTCAACAGGCTTCCGACGGCGCTAAACAAGCGGGGGGTTTCTCGGACGGCCTCCGGTGTCC
>CAYZFW010000683.1:0-1543 GCA_964477615.1 uncultured Phycisphaeraceae bacterium
GGGTGGGGTGAGGTTTCTTGTGCCACCACGAGCTGTGTCTGCGGGGACGCGGCTTACTTCTGGCGTTCAATGAGAACGGCGAGAATCGTGTCCTGCTTGTGATAGCGCGCGGTCTCGATTGGGGTCATTTCGCCGCGAATCGTCCGAGATGGGTCGACCCCGTAGCGAAGGAGAAGCTGGACACTATGCATGTCTCCCGCTCGGATGGCGCGGAGGATGGGCGGCCCCCACGCCATGCTGCCGAGGTTCGGGTCTGCGCCGCGCTCAAGCAGCAGTTCGGCGGTTCCATATTCGGACGCGCCGATAGCGGCTGAGAGGGCGGTCTCGCCAAAGTGGTCGCGTGCGTTGACCGTGGCCCCTTCATCAAGCAGGTAACGTGTGACCTCGACGTGCCCCCCGTTGGCCGCGTACATCAGAGGCGTCCACTTGCGAAGGCCCTTTTGATAGGCCACTTCCCAAGGCTGGTTGATGTTTGGCTGCGTTCCCTTCTTCGGTTGAAGTTCCACCTTCACCCGATCGAGGTCGCCGTCGCGAGCGGCCTCGTGAAGAGAAGACGGGCCCTTTGAGAAACGCTTATCGACAACCTTGCTGACGGGCCAGCACCCCAGAAGCGTGAGCGCGACAGACGAGAGCGATACAAGGATGGCGAGGTTGCGCGTGTGGTATCGCATCGTGGTCTCCGTCACATCCCCAGCAGCCGCACCGCCTCGTCCACGTCCTTGTCGCCACGTCCCGAGAGGTTCACCAGCACGTGCTGATCGGGGCTCATCGTGCCCGCCAGTTCGACGGCGTGGGCGACAGCATGACTGCTTTCCAGCGCGGGGAGAATGCCCTCGCAGCGGGCCAGGGTGGTGAAGGCCTCGAGGGCCTGCGTGTCGGTGACGGCGGTGTACCGCACTCTGCCCGCGTCTTTCCAGTACGAGTGCTCGGGACCGACGCCGGGGTAGTCGAGACCGGCAGAGCAGGAGTGGACGTCGGCGGTCTGGCCGAACTGGTCCTGCATGACATAACTGAGGCTGCCGTGGAGCACGCCCGGGGTTCCGTACGAGAGCGGGGCGGCGTGCTGGCCCGGCGCGTTCGAGCGTCCGCCGGCTTCGACGCCGATGAGGGTCACGGCAGAGTCTTCGACGAAGGGGTAGAACATGCCCGCGGCGTTCGACCCGCCGCCAACGCAGGCGACGACGGCGTCGGGGAGTTTGCTCGTGAGTTTGAGGAACTGCTCGCGCGACTCACGCCCGATGACGGACTGGAAGTCGCGGACGATCATGGGGAACGGGTGCGGGCCGACGACACTGCCGATGATGTAGTGCGTGCCCTGCACACTGGCCATCCAGTCGCGCATGGCCTCGTTCGTCGCGTCCTTGAGGGTGCGCGAGCCGGCGTTCACCTCGACCACGCGGGCGCCGAGCAGTTTCATGCGGACGACGTTGAGGCGCTGACGGCGGACGTCTTCCGAGCCCATGTAAACGTCGCACTCGAGGCCGAGCTGGGCGGCGGCGGTGGCGGTGGCGACGCCGTGCTGCCCGGCGCCGGTCTCGGCGAT
>CAYZFW010000684.1:0-1542 GCA_964477615.1 uncultured Phycisphaeraceae bacterium
CGGTGGAGCTCGTGGTGGAATCGACCTCGGGCGGGACGACCTCGGGGGGAAGCGGGCGGTCGCGTGTGGCGCAGGGGCCGCGGTGGAATGTGCTGCTGCTGCCGTATGCATCGAGCGCGGAGATCGCTTCACTGAGCGCCACGGCGGCGACGACGCAGAGCGCGGGCGGCGCCGGCGGGTCGGCGCTGCGCTCGCAGGACCTTGACGCGGCGGGGATGGGGGACCGGCCGTGGTGATGATGCAGCCCCGCAACTTGAGTATCGACGTGGAACACGACTGTCGGCGGCGGACCGCCGAAAGTCGTGGCACAAGGCGCGGGTTTGCTCTGGTCGACGCGATCATGGGGGGCATCCTGCTCGGGCTTGCGCTCATGTCGATCATCGGGCTCACCGGGTCGTCGCTGTCGGCGCAGGCGAAGGGGGAGCAGCTTCAGACGGCGGCGGCGCTGGCGGACGAGCGGCTGAACCTGGTGCTCGCCACCGGCGTGGAGGGGTACGCGTCGGTGTTCCCGATGAAGGGCGTGTGTGACTCGCCGTTTGAGCAGTACTCGTACGAAGTCACGTTCATCTCGCAGGGGGATTCGGACCCGTTCCTAGTGAAGGCCGAGATCCGCTGGGGCGGGGGTGCAGGTACGGGCGCGGGCGGGAGGGCGCAGTCGCTGGTGGTCGAGACGCTGATTGCGCCGCGCGTGGGCGACGACCCCGACCCGGACCGCAAGCCGCTGGAGACGCTGGACAGGGCAGCGCGGGACGCCGGGGAATCGGCGGCGGACCAGAACTCCGGGGGGGGTGGGCGATGATGCGTGTTCGCGATGTTGATGGGGCTTGGGACGGTGGTGGTGCTTCGGTGTGTCGCCCCTCCGGGGCTCTTACATCATCGCGGCGTTATCCGTGGGTTCCGCTCGCCCCGTTGGGCTCGCTTCACCCACGGCAACGGACTGACGGCCCTTCGGGCCTTGAGCGTGCTCGGTCATCAGGGCGCGTGGCTGGACGGCGCGGGTTCTCATTGATCGAACTGCTGGTGGGCGTTCTCATCACCGCGGGGGTGTGCGGGGCGACGACGATCGCGCTCTCACAGGCGCTCAAGGCCAAGACGAACTCGGAAGCGCGTCGTCAGGCGTTCGCCCGGGCGACCACCGCGGCTGAGCGGATCGCGTCCGACGCCGCCAATGCGCTGCGCGACGGCGACCTGTACGCCTGCCGCGTGCGGGTGACCGACGGCGGGCTTGGCGAGACGGCGGCGGACCAGCTGCTGATCTTCAGCAAGAGCCTGCAGCCCACGCGCCCGCTGGGCTCACAGCCCGAGGGCGACCGCTACGAGGTGCAGTACCGCTTGCAGCCGGATTCTCGCGCTTCGGTGACGGCCACGCGCCCGCCGACCCGGGCCGCCGCGGTGCCGGCGCAGAACGTGCTGTGGCGACGTGTCGACCCCGTGCCCGATGAGGTGCCCGACGGCGGCGGCGTGGCGTTCCCGTTTGTGGAGCGCGTCAAAGGGCTCTCCATCGAGGCTTTCGACGGGCGGGCGTGGTACCCCTCGTGGGAT
>CAYZFW010000685.1:0-1541 GCA_964477615.1 uncultured Phycisphaeraceae bacterium
CCCGCGACCGACGCCCACCCATGAGTGATCAAGGAGTCGCCGGCGCACGGTTCAAGAGCCGCTATCCTCCCCTCCCCATGTCCATCCTCGTCAACGCCAACACCAAAGTCATCTGCCAGGGCATCACCGGCTCGTTCGGGGCCCAGCACACCCGCGGCTGTCTCCACTACGGCACCAAGCTCGTCGGGGGGGTCACCCCCGGCAAGGGCGGGTCCAAAGACGACAACGGGCTGCCCATCTTTGACACCGTGCGCCAGGCGGTGGAGGCGACGGGGGCGTCAGCGACGATGATCTTTGTGCCGCCGCCGTTTGCGGGGGATGCGATCCTGGAGGCGCTCTTCGCCGGGGTGAAGGTCATCTGCGCCATCACCGAGGGGGTGCCGGTGCAGGACATGGTGAAGGTGCGGGCGATGCTGGATGAGCACAACGCCGGGAAAGCCGCTTCGGAGAAGGCTTGGCTGGTGGGGCCGAACTGCCCGGGTGTGATCACGCCGGGGCCCAAGACCGGCACGGGCGATTCGGCGTCCAACACATACACCAACGCCGGGTGCAAGATCGGGATCATGCCGGGGTACATCAACCGGCACATCAGCGAGGCGCCGAAGAAGAAGGCCGTGGGGATCCTGTCGCGCTCGGGGACGCTGACGTACGAGGCGGTGTGGCAGACGTCGTCTTTGGGGCTGGCCCAGTCCACGTGCGTCGGCATCGGCGGCGACCCCGTCCGCGGCGTCGGGTTCATCGACTGCCTCGAACTCTTCCAGAATGACCCTGACACGCACGCGATCCTGATGATCGGGGAGATCGGCGGCAGCGACGAAGAGGCCGCGGCGGCGTGGGCAAAGAAGAACGTGACAAAGCCGCTGGCGTCGTTCATCGCAGGCCGGACGGCACCCCCCGGCAGGCGGATGGGGCACGCCGGGGCGATTATCTCCGGCGGCGAGGGGACGGCGGAATCGAAGATCGAGGCGCTGAAGGCCGCGGGCTTTGAGATCGCCCAGACGCCGGCGGACATGGGTGCCGCGATGGCTCGGGCGATGAAACTCTGATCTGGGTTGGCCATTCCCCGGACGCCGGAGCATCGCTGCCTCAGCGATGCTCCGGGTCGAACGCGCCCAAAGTCCGACGGACACGCGGGCACGAATCGGGCGTTTTCGCAGGGCTGACGCGCCGAATCTTCTTCAGGTGAACCGCTTTTCCAGCGAATTCACGCTTGGCGCGGGGGGTTGTCGGCTTTACTGTGTGAAGGTTCCGTCAAGACTTCTTGAAACCCGAGAGAAGCGGGCGGAACCATCCGAGGTGTCCAAGCGAATGGGCATCGTTGGGTGCTGGACCGTTGCCAGCCAGTGCTTTGCCGTCTTCGCGTTGCGTGCATCGTTCGTGCTCTCTCAGCCCGGAGCACACCATTGATGAAGGGCTTGTCAATGCGTCGTGAAGGCGGAGCGGGCGGAATCAAGGTTCTCGGACCTTGATGCACATCCTGACAAAGACCGAAAGGAACCATGACCACGATGAACACCTCTCTCACCCAGATTGATTCGACC
>CAYZFW010000686.1:0-1535 GCA_964477615.1 uncultured Phycisphaeraceae bacterium
CCGCAGGCGCGGAGCTGGTGCGTCACCGGGTCGTGGTCGGCGTCGGCGACGATCTCGCCGAGCATCTTGTGAACGGCCCTTTGGTAGTGGCCCACGTTCACCTTCACGCTGACGCGGCGCTCGAGTTCATCGACGGAGCGGCTGAGCACGCGCATCAGGTCAAGATGCCCCAGCGCCACGCGCGGGCTGGCCCGCTCGTCAAGCTCATCGAGCCCCGGGAAACTGATCCATACGTGCGTGAGCCCGAACTCCTTGAGGTGCAGGATCGCCTTGTTGTCCAGCGTGAAGCCGGTGGCCAGCAGCGTGAGGTCATCGCGCTCCGGGTGCAGCACGGGCTGCGCCAGGGTCATCCCTGCTCTCAGCGATTCCATCGGGACAAGCAGCATCTCCCATGGTGATCGGACGGATTCGGAGCGGCGCGTAGTGGGGGGCGGGGGCCGCGGCGAAATTCAGCGGGTTATCGGAGCGTTAGCTCAGGGGATCATCCAGTACCGCGCCGTCACCGCGCCCACCTCGGGCTCCGACGTGCCCGCGGGCAGGAGGCCTGAGGCATCGAATGGGCGCTGGCTCTTGTTCACCACCGTCACGACACGCACGCCGTTGAGTTCGCGCGTGTACGCGAAGACGCCTTCAGGGGTGCCTGACAGATGTCGCACCGTGCCGTAGCGGAGCACGGGCCCGGCGACCGGGTCGTGGCGCAGGTTGAACCAGCGTGTGTACTCCTTGTGCATGGCCCAGTCGGCCTTGTCGGTTGGGTTCTCGGGCTCGCCGGTGTCGGGCCAGGGGAAGGGCTTGCGGTCGGTGGGGTCGTCGGCGCCGTAGATGCCGACCTCGTCGCCGTAGTAAATCATCGGCGCACCCATGTACGTCGCCTGCATCGCCACGCCGAGCATGGAGAGCTCATACACGTCCTGCGGCGGGCGCTCCTGCTTGTAGCCCTGGCCGTCGGCGTCCTGCAGCCGGTTGCGCCCGTCATACTCACGCCCGGGGTTGTGCAGCATCGAGACGTACCGGTCGGTGTCGTGGCTCCCGAAGAGGTTCTGGTGGATGAGGTTCGTCTGCGGCGAATCATCGAACGCCGCCCGCAGACGCCCGTCGAGCTGCGCCCCGGTCATCCCCGGGCGCACCGCGAGCCAGTCGGTGACGGGCTTGGCGAAGGGGTAGTGCATCTGTGTGTCGAAGGTGTCACCCTTCACGTGGTCGGAGGCGTCGTCCCAGATCTCCGCGATGATCACGGCGTCGGGGTTGATCTTCTTCACGTGCTTGCGCCAGTCGCGCCAGAAGGGAAGACCCACATCAAGGGCGACGTCGAGCCGCCAGCCGTCGATGCCGTCGCTGGGGTCGCCGTCGGCGTTGGGGTCCATCCAGCGGGCCGTGATGTCGAAAATGTGCTTCTTCACGGCGGGCACGAGGTCGCCGTTGGATTCCTGGCGGAACTTGGGGAGAGCGCCGGTGTTGAACCACGACACCCACGACTTGAGCTTCCCGGCCTCATCGAACTCGACGAAGAAGTAGTCCTTGTAGACCGAGTTCAC
>CAYZFW010000687.1:0-1526 GCA_964477615.1 uncultured Phycisphaeraceae bacterium
CAGATCTGTGCTGGCTGGATCGCCACGATCGACGCCGCGCTAAACGCCTCTTGAAGGGTGCTGAAGGCTCCGGCCCACGACGCGCCGTTGCCGCCCGGGGTTGCCGAGGCGTTAACGTAGATGATCGTGTTGCCCGCGCGAGCGGCGGGGACCACGGTGACGCACAGCAGCAGCGCGAGCGTCGCAACCCAGGCTCGGACGTGCCGCGATGGACCCGCGGAGTCGGGTGCGGAACCGGTGCGCTTGGTCGGGCTGAGTCTGGTGGTCTTCATGGCGGTCTTTCGATCTTCGGCCCCCCTTTGAGGGGCGTTCACCCGGATTGCTCTGCGGCGCGATGATGATCGGCCGGGGCGGTTCTGATTGGTTCCTGTGCGGGACTGGCTGCCGCTCCGTCTGGGTGGCGGCCCGAAGCGAGACAACCCCCAAGGCCGAAACCGGCCCGAGGGGTGGGACGTACTCCGTTACAAGGTACCACACGGATTGGCTAAAGGCGGCCTCCCAGCCCCTACAATCCGTCTGAAATCTGTGTCCAACAACAAGTTATCGCTGCGGGACACGCACAAGTCCGCGCACGAGCGCCCAATCCGTGTCACAATACACGTGCTGCATCTCCATGTTCAGACCCGGGAGCCCTCGTTTGCCAGCGCCATACCCAAGAAACGCCCCGCTCTTTGTGACCGCCTTCACCCTCGGGATGGCCCCGGCGGTGGCATTCGGCGCTCGCCAGGTGGACCCGGCCCCGCAGGGCACCGCCCAGGCGGAAGCCGCTCCGGCGGCCCCGGCACCCGCAGTGGAGGGCGCGGTCGTTGATCCAGCCGCGCAACCCGCCGGCGACACCCCGAACTTCGCCACAGTGGTGAGCACCACCGGCAGCGTGCAGGTCCGCATGAAGGAAGACGGCGAGTGGATCCCGGCCCAGGTGGGCCAGGTCGTCCCCGCCGGCGGCGCGTTCCGCACCGGCGTTCGCTCCGCCGTGCAGGTCCGCGTCGGCGCGGCCCAGCTGCTCACCATCGACCGCCTCGGCGTGGTCACGCTCGATCAGGCCGTCAACAGCGAGAACAAGGACAAGACCGCGCTGGGTGTTTCGTACGGGCGCGTCATCTTCAACGTCACCAGCACGAAGTTCGCCAACGACGTCGCCATCAAGGCGCCCGACGCCACCCTCGCCGTGAAGGGAACCTACGGCGCGATGGAAGTCACCGGCGGCCAGCCCACCCGCGCCTACGGCGGCGAGGGCAACGACGGCTCGTTCACCGTCTCTTACGGCACCGAGGGCGGTGACGGCGGCGAATCGGGCAGCGTCTCCGGCACCGGCGAGACGAACTCCGAAGAGCCCAGCCCCACCCAGAACGACATCGAAACAGGCAACCTCGATACCGGCGACCCCAACGCCCGCGAAGGCGATGAGACGCAGGTCATCACCCGCAACTCTGGCGGTGGTGACTCGTTCCAGACCGGGACGACGCAGAACCGCGGCGACACGAATCCTCCGCCACCTCCTCCCCCTCCGCCGCCACCTCCGCCCC
>CAYZFW010000688.1:0-1526 GCA_964477615.1 uncultured Phycisphaeraceae bacterium
CAGATGGCGAGGGGGAAGTTCCACGGCGCGATGACGGCGGCGACGCCGCGGGGCTGGTACCACTGCTCGTCGAGTTCGCCGATGAACTTCCCGATGCGCTGACGCTCGAACAGCGGGACGGCGAGACGGGCGTAGTACTCGCAGAAGTCGATGGCTTCGCAGGTGTCGGCATCGGCCTCGCGCCAGGTCTTGCCGGCCTCCTTGATCATGATCGCGGAGAGCTCGTCGCGTTTGCTCCGCATGATCGCGGCGGCGCGGGTGAGGACCTCGGCGCGTCTGCGTGGATCGACGTCGCGCCAGCCGGTGAACTTGCCGGACTTGCTCTCACCTGTGAAGCCGATGTGGGCGGCCTCGACAAGGCCCCGAGCGTGCTCGACGCTTAGGTCCGGATGCTGGGACTTTACTTCCGCGCGGGCAACCGCCCTCGCGAATGCCTCGCGCACCTCCCGCTTCGAGAAATCCCGGAACGGCTCGTTCACGAACCCACGCCCGTCACCCACACCCTTTACGCCAGGTGTCAGCGCGTGGCGCTCGGCGGCGATTTCGTACAGGTCGGGCTTCCCCCTGCCCCCACTCCGTGCCTCCGTGCCTTCGTGCCTCCGTGCCTCCCCGCCGCCGTGCGGCGACCGCAGCAGCATCCCCTCATCCGCGTTATCAAGGAACCCCGCCTTCAGCCATGATTCGTTGCTGGTGTTCTCCAGCAGACGGCGAACCAAGTACGCCATTCCGGGGATCATCTCGCCCACCGGGATGTACTCGCGCACGCGCAGGCCCATCTCCGCGGCGGCGGCTTTCAACTGGTCCGCCATGCCGTGGAGCATCTGGAGTTCGATGGCGCTGCGGGGCAGCCCGCGGCGTTCGAGGCCGTCGAGCGCCGCGGCGATGGAGCGGACGTTGTGCGAGCCCAGCGCCAGCTTCACGCCACCCTCACCCGCGCGCCGGGGCGCGGCGTCGAGGAAGATCTCGGTCATCCGCTCGAAGCACGCGTCGGTTTCGGGCTTGGTTCCCCACACAGGGCACGGCCAGCCCATCATCTCGGCGTGGATGGTCTCGTAGTCCCAGTAGGCACCCTTCACGAGGCGCACAGTGACGACGCGGCCGGTGCGCTTGGCCCATTCGCAGATTCGCCGGGCGTCGTCTTCGCCGCTCTTCAGATAGGCCTGCATGGCGAGCCCGGCCTGGAAATCGACGGTCTCGCAGCAGCGCTGGAAGAGTTCGATGGTGAGGTCTTTGAGCGCGAACTGCTCCATGTCGAAGTTGACGAACACGCCGCGCTGCTTGGCGAGTTCGAGAATCGGTTTGAGCCGCGACATCAGGTCGCGGATCGAGCCCTCGGTCTCGATGGGGTTCACGCGGGCCGAGAGTGACGAGACTTTGATCGAGACGTTCACGCGCGGCACCACGCCGAGGTGGTCTTTCTCCAGCCGTTCATTTGCTGTCCAGCCCGCTACGGCGTCGGGCAGGTTGCCCACGAGGTCGAGGTACTTCTGCTGGTACGCCGCGGCCTCGGCGTCGCTGACGCACGC
>CAYZFW010000689.1:0-1525 GCA_964477615.1 uncultured Phycisphaeraceae bacterium
CCACCCCCGCCGACGGGGCGTGATCTGCTGTTCGCGGATTTCGGGACGGGCACGTTCCGGTTCTTCCGCCCTGGCACCGGTCCGGGCGAGTCGTTCGGCGCACTGCCCACGACGCTGCCCGACGGCGGTTTGGCCGTGGTCGGTGAGTCGTCGACTTCCGCGATTGTGTTCTATCTCGCGGGCGGTGTCGCCGACAGCAACGGCGTGCCGGGCATCGGCTTCGAGACCAACAGGCTCTTCGCCGGCATCGTGGACCTTTCGGGCACCTCGCCTGTGTTCACCACGCCGCTGTCGGAGATTGCTGATTTCAATCTCTCCGACAACAACACCAACGGTGTGAGCGGGCCGGTCCTGACGGGGCTTGGATTCCTCGAAGGCGATCTGTACGCCGCACAGCGCCGCTTTAACGGGTCGTTCTCCAACCGGCCGGATCAGAACACCGCGATCGTGCAGATCTCGTTCGATCGCGGCGGGTCGTCGAGTGGCTCGCCGGAACTCAACTACCTCATGGAGTTGCCCTCAGGCGACATCCAGACGCTCACCGCGGCGCAGGACCGCGGCAGCCTCTTCGCTGTTGCCCGCATCACGCCCGAAGACGCGACCGACAACGATTTCCAGAATCTGGCGTTGATCGAGATCGATCCGCGCCCCGCGGAATCGCCGTACATCAGGAACACGCTGTGGGGCGCGGCGGGTGATTTCAACATCACGCCGGGGACCAGTGTCAGCCCCGATTTCAACCCGGCGGTGTTCGACGACGTGGCCAAGGCCACGGGCGCGGCGTACATCGAAGGGCAGGTCGTGATCAGCGCCGTCGCCGATCTTGCTGGCGGCGGCGGCGCGGGCAGCAACCCGTTCTTCCTCACCGTCAGCCCCGACGGCCCCCCGGGACGCGGCACGTCGGGCTCGGCGCTCTCCGCCGCGGCGGGCGCGTCGGGACTTGGCGCATCGGGCATGTCGGCGATTCAGGGTGTGGGCGCGTCGCCGACGCCGGTGACGCTCGACAACAGCCCCGGCGGACGCGACTTCAGCATCGGTGTTGGATTCGGCGTCGTGTCGTACAGCTCCGCGGCTCTCCGCAGCGGCGTGATCCAGCAGATCTACCGCCAGCGCTTCATCGAGACGGCCCAGGACCCGGTGTTCTGCGCCATCGACCCGGTGATCGGCCAGATCCCCGGCGCGCTGCAGAACAACGCGGGCAAGACGCAGGGCATCGCACGGACGACGTACGACCTGCGGAACCCGCTGCCGATGGAGCACCCGTGCCAGGTGCCGACGGGGCCGTGAACGATGCGGCGTGAGAGGGCGGCGGCGTCGCGCGGCGGCTGAGTGGTCGCGTACCGGTGCGAGCAAGTTGACCGCGCGGCAACCCGCGGCTATGCTCTCTATCCCAATAGACTGCGGGGTGGAGCAGCCCGGTAGCTCGTCGGGCTCATAACCCGAAGGTCGTAGGTTCAAATCCTACCCCCGCTATTGCCGGGCCGGTTGCGAAAGCGACCGGCCCTTTGGTTTTCAGGGAACGCCG
>CAYZFW010000690.1:0-313 GCA_964477615.1 uncultured Phycisphaeraceae bacterium
CGCTTCACCTGGTACGACAACAACGGCATGGAGATCCGCCCCGCGATGGGATGGCGCGAGGTCGTGCTCGAGCCCAAGGGGCAGAAGCGCCTGCAGGCCAACGCCCTCGACAAGCGCGCCGTCGACTGGAAGATGGAAGTCCGCTGGGCCAACCGCTGAGCGCCGTTCAGACCCGCCCCACGACGTACACCACGTGATTCTCATCGAGCTCCTCCGGCTCGCCGAGCTGTTCATCGGTCGCGAACGGGCGGACGTACAAGTTGCCGTCGGAGTCCATCGCGTCGCCGTACGAGGTGTACACCTCGGTCGCGTT
>CAYZFW010000690.1:323-1525 GCA_964477615.1 uncultured Phycisphaeraceae bacterium
GCCGAGGAGCTCGCGCAGCTCCGGGATCGTCCAGAGGCGCCAGTCGTAGGTGAAGGCGTCCTCGTACGTGCGTGATTTCTCGCTGGTCTTTCCACCGGATGCGGGCAGCACAAAGTGGATCGCGTTCTCGACGCGGGCCGTCAGCGGATCGGCGCGGCGCTGCTCCCACCGGTACACCAGCGTGCCCGCCTCGGTGCGGACGTGGCGCTCGGTGATCCCCGGCCTGAACGCGTCCGGCCCCGCGTACAGGTCGGCGACGAACACGCCACCGGCACGGAGCCGGTACGCCGCCGTGCGCAGGTACGTCATCAGCCACCGGCGCTGGTGCAGTTCGCACACCGCAAAGTTCAGCGCGGCGATCACGTCACACTTCTCCCGCGCCGCCATCACATCCTTCTCAACGAGCTTCAGACGGGACGAGATGGTGGCGTGGTGCGTCGCGTCGTACTCCGCCGCACGCTTCGCCGCGTGTTCGAGCGGCTCGCTGTCCTTGTCCACGGCGACCGCGTCGTAGCGTTCGCCCATGGCGCACCACGCCCGGGCCACGCTGGCGGGACCGCAGAAGTCCTCGCCGAAAGTCTCGGGCTCCTGCCCATGGACGGCGCGGAGGAACGCTGCCTCCATCGCCGGGGCCTGCACGGTGAGCTCGTAGAGGTCGTAGCGGTTGACCTCACGCTTTCCCAGCGGGAACACGGTGCGCCGCGTGGGGGCCGGCGCGGGCTTGCGCGGCTTCAGGCGCACAGGCTCCGGCGGTGTGGCGATCGGCTTCTTGCGCGGGGCGGGCTTGCTGGGCATGGTGGGCAGAAAGCGAAAAGTGAGAAGCGAGAATCGGATGGTGTATAGAAGCACGATCCCAGCGAGCAAGCGGCATCTTCACGTCGGCGATGCTGATCGCGGGCGGCATCACCCGCGCCGCACCCTACACCCGATCTCTCTTCTTCTTTGCCCCCATCGCCGGCCCGATGATCCCCACGCTGCCGCAGATCACGGTGATGATGAGCCCGACGACGGCGAACTCGATGCCGGCGCTGCCCATGATCCACCAGGTGAACGCGATCGCCGCGAGGCAGAACACGCCGATGAGGATGGCCGCGGTTCGGATGGACATCGGTGCGCTCCTTCGCGGTGCTTCAGTTCACATCGAACGTCAGCGAGGCCCACACGCTCTCCCAGTCGGCGCCGGAGTCCTTCGGGGCCTCGAT
>CAYZFW010000691.1:0-1523 GCA_964477615.1 uncultured Phycisphaeraceae bacterium
CATCTGGCCGTAGACGAAGACCTGCTGGCTAGGGCCGAAGTTGATGGTGCCGCCTTCCTTGAAGAGGAAGTTGGCGGGGATGATGTAGTCCGGGGTGACGGCGCCGGGGAGCGCAGCGAAGGCGGCGGTCGCGAGGAGGATGCGCCTGTTGTTGGTGGGGGCGCAGGTGTTGGACTGGAAGTTGTAGGTGTTGGTCTGCGTGTTGGCGAGGTTGGTGCAGGCAATCGTGTGCGTGGTCATGAACTGCTGACCGCTGAAGGTTGTGAACATCTCGATGAACTGCACGTTGCCGGTGGAATCGGTGAACATCTCACTGACGCGCCAGAGGTGGAAGGCGGCGTGGGCGGACGACGCGGCACAGAGCGCGGCGGCGGCGGCGCAGATCTTCACGATGAGCTTGCTTTGCATTGGTCTCTCTCGTCCGAGGCGTGGGCCCCGATGGTGGGCTTCCCCGGCGCTCACCACGGGCGCGGGGTCATCGGGCGGTTGGGTTCCGTCAACGCGGCCGCCGTCCTCCAAGCGGCCTCGATTCTGGAACGATTCCAGCATGACACAGGGTCGCCGAGAAATCAATGCCCGAGCCGCCAGTTTTGGGTGAATGTCCTGCGGCGGGGCGTGGCTTGCGGGATTTCGACCCAAAGGGCCGGACCGTCCGAAAAGAGTCTTCCCGTGACGCAGAAAGAGGTTCCAATCCGAGCATGTCCCGAACGGTCCCGGCGCTCTGCGCAGGGTCTGATGGCGTTAGGCATCGCGGTGTGCGGCGTTCTGCTGGGGGGATGTTCCACGTTCTCCACCGATACAGGGCCGACGGTGACGCGGCGGCCTGACTTGGCCCCCTTGCCGCCGGTGCGGGCCGTGGGTGAGCCGGAGATGCGTGTGCGGCTGGCGGGGCGGCAAGCGAAGGCGACACTCGGAGGGCCGCGCGAGGTCACGATCTCACCGGTGGGGGACAAGTCGGAGACGCGGGTGGTCTCGACGCCGGTGGAGTTTGTGCTCGGGGTGTCGTCGTGGCAGGTGACGGACAGTCGGAAGCGGCTGACCTCCATTCCGCGGTTTGGTTCAAGGCGTGAGGATGCGCTGGTGGTGCGGGCGGTTGGGCCTTCGGATATCACGCTTGGGGGCACGCCGTACCCGGGGGACCTTCGGCTGGTGCCGCGGCGGGAGAGCGCTGGTAGCCCGTCGGACGGCTCTGCAACCGGGGGGCCGGTTGGCCCGACATTCGATGTCATCGAGCACGTGCCGCTGGAGCGGTATCTGCCGGGGGTGGTGTCGAAGGAACTGATCTCGACGTGGTCGCTCGAAGCGTTCCGGGCGCAGGCGGTGGCGGCGCGGACGTACGCGATGCAGGAGCGGGCAAGATCGGTGGCGGAGGGGGCGACCTTCGACGTCGAGGCGTCGGAGCAGGACCAGGCGTACGGCGGGGTGACGACGAACCCCACGGCGCTGAAGGCCGTGCTGGACACGCGCGGGCAGGTGCTGAAATGGAACGGCACGGTGCTGAGGTCGTACTACTCGAGTTGCTG
>CAYZFW010000692.1:0-1518 GCA_964477615.1 uncultured Phycisphaeraceae bacterium
CCCGCACTGCAAGGACGCTTACAAGCCCGACGAAGCCACCAAGGAGATGCTCCAGGACACCCTCGGCGTGTGCGTCACCGAGCTCTTCCGCGGCCCGGGCTGCTCGCGCTGCCGCGGCACGGGGTACGCCGGCCGGCTGGGCATCTTTGAGCTGTTCGTGCCCGACGAACTGATGCTGGAGAAGATCGCCGCGGGCGTCACGCTGCAGGTGCTCCGTGCCATGGCCGCCGCTGCGTCCCACGCGGGCCTCCGCGAAGACGGCCTGAATAAGGCGGTCAGCGGGATCACCACCGTGGACGAAGTGATCCGTGCATCGTCCATCTGATCGACCGAAGACTCGCCCCAAGCGTCAAGAGAAGACCATGCCGATCTACCACTACAACGCGAGGACCTCGACGGGCGAGACCACCAGCGGCACGGTCGACGCGCCCACACAGCATGAGGCCCTCCGAGCCGTGCAGCGCGAGGGCAAGGTGGTGACCGAGATCGCCCTCGGCGTCGCCCCGGCGACCGTGATGGCCGCCGACGATGAGGTGATCCGACTTCGTGCTGCCTCGGCAAGCATCCGCCGCGAAGAGGTCATCTCGATGACCGCGCAGCTCAGCGTCATGCTCGAGACCGGCGTCCCGCTGTCAGAAGCGCTGAAGGCGTTCTGCCAGCAGAGCCGGCGCGGCGGGCTCAAGCGCGTGATGGAGCACGTCTCGGGCCGCATCACCAGCGGCCAGCCCTTCTCCGACGCCATCAAGGAGTTTCCCCGCCCGTTCCCGCCGCTGATGGTCAGCCTCATGA
Organism: uncultured Phycisphaeraceae bacterium; assembly: GCA_964477615.1. GTDB lineage: Bacteria > Planctomycetota > Phycisphaerae > Phycisphaerales > UBA1924 > JAFLCM01. The sequence goes on from CAYZFW010000692.1 coordinate 790, forward strand.
AGGCGTCCGAGGCCTCGGGCAAACTCGGCGTGATGCTCGGGCGCGTGTCGGAGTACCTGTCGAAGGAGCGCAAGATCGTCCGCCAGATCAAGGGCGCGCTCACCTATCCGGCCGTGATGGTCACGATGGCCTTCACCGTCACCGGCTTCCTAGTGGTGTTCGTGCTCCCTCGCTTCGCAAAGATCTACGGCAACAAGAAGGCCGCGCTCCCCGCCATCACGCGGTACGTCATGGCCGTCAGCGAGCTCATGATCATGCACTGGGGGTGGATCGTCGCGGCGCTGCTCGCGCTCGCGGGCGCGGTCATCTCGCTTCGGTTCTATCGCGCCGGCCGCTTCTGGATCGATTCTTTCAAGGTCAAGGCGCCGCTCATCGGCAAGATGTTCAGCCAGTTCTACCTCGCCCGCGCCTCGCGAACCCTCGGCACGCTCCTCGCTTCGGGCGTGCAGCTCCTCGACGCCGTGCGCATCGTCCGCGGCGTCACCGGCAACGCCCTGTGGCAGAAGCTCTGGGACGACGCAGAGAAGTCGATGACCTCCGGCCAGAGTCTCAGCGAGGTGATGTCCCGATCCACACTGATCCCGCCCGCCACCGGCTACATGATCGCTGCGGGCGAGCGCACTGCTCGCCTCCCCGACGTGTTCACGCGCATCGCCGACAGCACCGAAGAAGAGCTCGACCAGACCATCAAGAGCGTCACCCAGATGATCGAGCCCGCGATGATCATCT
>CAYZFW010000693.1:0-1508 GCA_964477615.1 uncultured Phycisphaeraceae bacterium
CCCGCCCAGGGCCGGTTGCGTGCTGCTCGCGGGCTGGGGTCGATTACACTACTAAAGGAATGGCAAAGATTAAGGGCTTGGTTGCGTGCTGCTCGCGGGCTGGGGTCGATTACACTGGGCCGCGCCCCGGACCACCACCACCAGCCGTTGCGTGCTGCTCGCGGGCTGGGGTCGATTACACTATGGGTGGCACGCCACGTGTGCGGTGTCAAGTTGCGTGCTGCTCGCGGGCTGGGGTCGATTACACTTGCTGTCTCGGCCGCCAGCCAGCAGATGCTGTTGCGTGCTGCTCGCGGGCTGGGGTCGATTACACTGACCCCGCCACCGACATCGAATCGATGGTGTTGCGTGCTGCTCGCGGGCTGGGGTCGATTACACTGTTCGGCTCCCGCAAGTACGACGGGGACAAGTTGCGTGCTGCTCGCGGGCTGGGGTCGATTACACTCGGTGGCGACGCCCTCACCGATGCCGTTGGGTTGCGTGCTGCTCGCGGGCTGGGGTCGATTACACTGCCCAGGGGCTGTTCAGCCAGCAGTCGATGTTGCGTGCTGCTCGCGGGCTGGGGTCGATTACACTTGCTGAGAAACCGCCGGAGAACAGGCACCTGTTGCGTGCTGCTCGCGGGCTGGGGTCGATTACACTAGCCCGCCCGTGACCCACCTCCTCCTCGCGTTGCGTGCTGCTCGCGGGCTGGGGTCGATTACACTGGTGGTGCTCGAAGGCGACATCCACTATGAGTTGCGTGCTGCTCGCGGGCTGGGGTCGATTACACTCCAGCACGCCGCCTTGCTCAGCCACCGTCGGTTGCGTGCTGCTCGCGGGCTGGGGTCGATTACACTGAAGGCCCATCTCAACTGGTTCGACCTCTAGTTGCGTGCTGCTCGCGGGCTGGGGTCGATTACACTTCCAATCTGAGTCTCTGATCTGGCCCGCGCGTTGCGTGCTGCTCGCGGGCTGGGGTCGATTACACTCCGTCCGGCTCGGGCTTGACGAGCACCCGGGTTGCGTGCTGCTCGCGGGCTGGGGTCGATTACACTCGCATCTCCCGCGTGTGTCCAAGGCCATGCGTTGCGTGCTGCTCGCGGGCTGGGGTCGATTACACTCTGCACGTCCACGCGGATGATGTCCCCGATGTTGCGTGCTGCTCGCGGGCTGGGGTCGATTACACTCCTGCGAGGTGGTCAACCCGGTCATCTTGGGTTGCGTGCTGCTCGCGGGCTGGGGTCGATTACACTACCCCTCGCGTAAAGCACTGCAGAATCAGGGCTTGCACCAGCAAGTCTGTCAAAAAAGTTCCAACTGAGCCGGTGGTGGCTCGGGCTCTTGTCGCTTTTTTCCCCAAAACACCTCCATCCGCTCGTACTGCTTGTCCGTCAGTGTAATCACTCGCACCTCACCCTCGTCAGGCAGTGCTTTTTCCACACGGGCGATGTGGACCTGCGCGTTCTCCCGGCTCGATGCGTGGCGAACGTACACGCTGAACTGCATGCGCGCAAACCCTCCCTTCA
>CAYZFW010000694.1:0-1502 GCA_964477615.1 uncultured Phycisphaeraceae bacterium
ACGCACGCAGCACCACTTCTGTATCGCATCGCGTACGAAATCGTACTCCCAGCCCGAGCAATCAACTGCATGATCTTCTCGCCGTTCTTCTCAATGAACGTGATGCAGTGCACAGGCACCGGCCGCGGCCCCGACCGGCTCAACTGCGTCACCTGCGCCGCCACCTTGTCCTCCATCCCACCACCAAACTCGCCGTCGGTCATGAAGTACACCGCGTCCGGCCGCGGCCTCAGCGTAGAGAACAGCAGCGAAAACCCCGGCAACGGCTCGGTCCCCCCGTTGGACTGCACCGCCCGCAGCAGCGTCTTCACCTTCGCCCGGTTCGTCGGGTTCGCATCCAGCCACCCGTCCCCCGTCAGCAGCCGCGCTTCACTCGAAAACAACACAATCGAAAACGACGACCCCGGCGACAGTTCATTGATCGAGTCCTGCAACTCCCGCTTCAGCGCCGAGATCCGCTCCTCATCCATCGACCCCGACACATCGCACAGATACGCGAACCGTTTCCCCCGCGCTTCGATCCCGAAAAACTTCGCCGAGCCGCCCGCCCCACCGCCGCCCAGGCCGGAACCACCGCCGTCGCCCGAACCGTCGCCACCGGTCATGAACCCCGCGGGGTCGCCCGCGCCGCCGCCCAGCGCCGAATCCGAAGCCGATGTCGCCGTGGGATCGGGCACATCGCCCACCACATTCGCCAGCGAAGCCTCCGCCGCCGTATCCAACTGCTTGTCAATCAGCGACGGCGCCGCCCCGGCGTCCCCCGCCGCAAGTTCCGACAGCGACGTGATCGGCCCCAGCGCGATCTCCTTCTCGCCCTTGCCCATCCCCGCCGCCACCCCATCCCCGGCGAACCACGTCCCAAACAGCACCCCCGCCACCGCCGCGATCGCGTGAATCCAGATGCTCGCCGCCAGCCCGAAAATCCCCAGGGCCCCGGCGATCCGCCCCAAAGTCCACTTCCGCGCCGCCACCACGCCGTCAACTTGCGGCACCTCGGAGGGGGGTTGAGCGTCGGTCACACTGGCCATGCAGGCAAACCCGATGGTACGAGATCGGCACAACGATCCAGACAGATATAGACCGGCGACACCGTCCAAGGTTCCAAACCTGCAGAAACGCCGGGTAGGTCGGGACCTCCGGGACCGAAATCTCGTCTCGCCGCCCGACCAACACCACTCCCCCGAGTGGCATGCTCTCGCCCCGAGAGCACGCTCCGCAACCACCCCAGAACTCCGTGCCCCGAACCCCGAACCCCGAACCCAGACCCCAGCCAATCCCCCTACCATCCCCCAGCGTTGACAGGCGGTCGCACGGCCCGCAAGGCGCCGTGAGGAAAGTCCGAGCACGAAAGGACACGGCGGTGGGCAACCCCCACGCGCTCGGCACGGTCACGAGCGACGGACAGTGCCACAGAAAAAACACCGCCGATGGCCCGCAAGGGATCAGGCAAGGGTGAAAAGGTGCGGTAAGAGCGCACCGCCCGGCTGGCGACAGTCGGGGCA
>CAYZFW010000695.1:0-1500 GCA_964477615.1 uncultured Phycisphaeraceae bacterium
CCGCTGGTCGACATGCTGGTGAACGACGTCGATCTGGTCGTCTCCGCCACCACCGACACCGGCCTGGCCCGGGCCACCGAGCTCTACGCGAGGAAGTGCCACGTCACGCGGTTCCCACTCGACGCCTCGTGGAGCGTGCGCCGCTTTCTCAGCGCCGTCCGACCCGACGCCGTCGCGCTCGCGGAACTCGAACTGTGGCCGAATTTCGAGGCCCGCTGCCGCAAACTGGGCATCCCGCTGTGCGTGATCAACGGCCGCCTCAGCGAGCGCTCGTTCAAGCGGTACCGACTTGGAAGGTGGTTCATCGGCGGCTGCTTCGAGCGTCTTGCCTTCGCCGCCGTGCAGGACAGCGCCTACCGCGCCCGCTTCATCGAGATGGGCGTCGCGCCCGAAAGGTGCATCGAAGCAGGCACGATGAAGTGGGACGCCGCCCACGTGGGCGACACGGTCCCGGGTGCGGACGACCTCGCCCGCGAACTGGGCATCGACCGCTCGCGCCCGCTCGTCGTCGCTGGCAGCACCGCGCCGGATGAGCATGAACTGCTCCACAACGCCATCCCGGAAAGCACCGGCGTGCAACTGCTCTGCGCCCCCCGCCGCCCCGAGTGGAACGACGACGCCGCCAGGTCACTCGGTCCCGCGTGCGTCCGTCGAACGAATAAGTCAGCCGCACCGCCCGGCACCACGCGCTATCTGCTCGACACGATCGGCGAACTCCGCCGCGCCTACGCGCTCGCCGATGTCGTCGTCGTCGGCCGCTCCTTCGGCCCTCTCTACGGCTCCGACCCGATGGAGCCCGCTGCGCTCGGAAAGCCTGTGCTCATCGGCCCCAGCGTCGCCGATTTCGCGGCGACGGTGGCCGCCATGCGTGAGGACGGCGCGATCATCCAGACCACGCGCGACGCCCTCCCCCGCGAACTCGCGGCGCTGCTTGAGGACCCCGACCTCCGCCGCACCCTCGGCGAGAAGGCCCGCGCCTGCGTGATCCGCCACCAGGGCGCCACCGCCCGCCACCACGCGCTCATCATGAATCTACTCGGGTCCGCCGCGGCGTCAACGTTGACTCCGTGCCGCTGATCTGTCCTCTTGGCCTTTTCGTAGGGAGGGGGCCTCCTGTTCTCTCCCTCTGATCATCTAGCGTGTGTCTGGCGGATGCCTTTGGGAACCTCGCCGGTCCCCGGGTGGCTCTGAATCTCCTGTGAATCCGCCCGCTGGGAACCGGCGGGATACCCGGATTCGATCCGCCAGACAGAACATCGTTCGCGCGGCTGATCGGAAGCACGGTCAGTGTCACGCCCCCGCGCTACAGTTCCAACCGCATGAAGACCAAGTGCGACCGATGCGACCGCGAGGCGACCGTCACCGAGGTGATGGTCAAGAGCGGGCAGAAGGTGGAACGCCACCTGTGTGAGTCCTGCGCCCGTGAGGCGGGGATCGCCGTGAGCGCGGGGACGTCGCTCGAAAAGCTCATGACGTCCTTCGTGCTCCAGCACCAGCAGC
>CAYZFW010000696.1:0-1497 GCA_964477615.1 uncultured Phycisphaeraceae bacterium
GTGCCGCGCCGCCTCACCCGCAGGCGGGTTTGCGACGAATCTGGATTAAACCCAGTACGCCCTCGAAGCCCGGCCAGCCCGGGCTTTTTTTCGGTCTTTGGCTGGGGATCATCCCCCGAAACGACGATGGAACCCGCCGGGGGCCCGTGCGTCGAATGGGCGTCCTAAGATCGTCCAACGCAAGCAAGTCCGGGGTTGGGCGTTCGCCTGCGTCGGTGCTTCGGCCGGTCGGTCGCTGCGGAGGCTGCTTCCATGATGAACCACACCCTGACGCGTTCCCTGAGCCGCACGCTGGCCGTCGCCGGCGCGGTGCTCGCCCTGCTGGCCGGCCAGGCCGGCGGTGGATCGGGAGATGCCGCCTCGATCAAGCGGGACAACTACCGCCGGCTCCAGAAGCCCATCACCATCGAACTCACCGACCAGAAGCTCGGCGACGTCATGACCTTTGTCCGAGACCTCACCGGCGCCGACCTCGACCCCATCTGGACCGACGACCGCTCCGAAGGCCTCGACCGCGAGAAGCGCGTCACCCTCTCGGTGCGTGACCAGTCGGCCCTGCGGCTCCTTGAGAAAGTCCTCGACCGCGCCGGCGAGGCCGCGGGCGACTGCGCCTGGCAGTTCGGCGAAGACGGCTCCGTGCAGGTGGGCACGAAGAAGTCCCTGAACAAGCAAGCCACGCTCAAGATCTACCCCATCCACGACCTCCTCTTCGAGATCCCCGATTACAACAGCGTCCCCGAGCTCGACCTCAACAGTGTCCTCAGCCAGGGCGGCACCGCCGGTGGCGGTGGGGGCGGCGGCGGGGGCGGCGGGTCGTCTCTCTTCGGCGGCGGTGGTGGAGCCGGGGGCGGGGGGCAGAACCCCGAGGGAGGCCTCGGACGCGACGATGCCCAGCAGGCCCAGCGCCTCATCGATCTCATCATCGAAACCGTCGAGCCAATCCAATGGCAAGACAACGGCGGCGACGGCGCCACCGTCCGCTTCCACAACGGCAGCCTCCTCATCAAGGCCCCCGACTACATCCACCGCCAGTTGGTGGGGTACTCGTTTGTGAGGTGAGTCCGGGGGCGGGGAAGTGGTCGAGTGGTCGAGTGGTCGAGTGGTCGAGTTCCAGACCGGCGGACGGCAAGCGCCGTGCCACCGAAGTCGGTCCGCCGACTTCGGTGCTCTTCTCTTCGTCAGAGCGTGAATGCCAGACGGGTCAAAATCCAGCGATCTTCCACTTGAACACCTGACCACTCGACCACTTCCCCCTACCGCGCGATCTCCAGCCTCGCGTACTGCAGCACGAGCGTCTTGGGCCCGACATCGCGGAACGAGATCCTCGCCCGCGTGTTCGACCCGATCCCCGTGATCGCCTCCACGCGCCCGACGCCGAACTGCGGGTGGCGAACCATCGAGCCGACCGGGAACGGCGACGAGCCCGTCGGCGCCCCCCCCGGGACGCCCCCCGGCCCACCCCCCGGCCGCCCCCCCGGCCGCCCCCCCGGCCCACCC
>CAYZFW010000697.1:0-1494 GCA_964477615.1 uncultured Phycisphaeraceae bacterium
GGGGCTGTTCAACCGCACGCCGCGGGTGATCCACTTCAAGGAGGCGATGGCGTGGCTGTGCGTGTGGGTGGGCTTGGCGCTGGCGTTCAATGTGGGGTTGTACTACGGGTACGCGAACCAGTGGATGGGGATGGGGACGGGTGCGCACTCTGCGGCAACGGCGAAGGACGCGGCGATGGAGTTCCTCACGGGGTACCTCGTGGAACTCTCGCTGAGCGTGGACAACATCTTCGTGATCGCGATCATCTTCCAGTTCTTCCGCGTGCCTTCGGAGTTCCAGCACCGGGTGCTGTTCTGGGGGATCATGGGGGCGATCGTGCTGCGGGGCGTGATGATCGCGATCGGTGCGGAGCTGATCTCGCGGTACAACTGGATCGTCTACATCTTCGGGGCGTTCCTGATCCTGACCGCCGCCAAGATGCTCTTCATGAAGCACGAGGAGTTCGACCCCGAGAAGAACCTCGTGATGCGGATCACGCGGAAGTTCCTGCCGGTGAGCGACCGCTACGACGGGCACCACTTCCTGACGAAGATCGGGGGGAAGACGTTTGTGACGCCGCTCCTGGTGTGCCTGATCCTGATCGAAACGACCGATCTCATTTTCGCGTTTGACTCGATCCCGGCGATCTTCGGGATCACGCGCGACCCGTTCATCGTCTTCACGAGCAACATGTTCGCGATCCTGGGGCTTCGGACGATGTACTTCGGGCTTTCGGGGCTGCTGTCGAAGTTCCGGTACCTGTCGAAGGCGCTGGTGTTCGTGCTGGCGTTTGTCGGGATCAAAATGTGCATCCACAAGTGGGTTCACATCGACAACAACGTGAGCCTCGCGGTGGTGCTGGGAATGCTGGCGGTGGGGATCGTGATGTCGCTGGTGATCCCGGAGAAGAAGGAAGTGGCGGCGTAGGGGGAGAGGCTGCTTCGTGCTGGTGGACTCGGCTGAGGAGCCGGGCGTTTGCTGTGTGAGCGTTCGCTCGCCCGTTTCACGGGCGATGTCGGGATGCCGGCGAACGCCAGCGGCTGCGCCGCTGGCAACCATGGGCGGCCCGTTTTACGGGCCTGAGGGAGGTTTGTGTCTACTCCGCCGTGAGGACGAGGGCGCGCATGATGCGGACGCGGTCCTTCACGGTGCCGAAGCGGCCGGCTTCGACGCGGAGGGTGAGGGTTGAGCCGGCGAGCGGGGTGTTGAGTTCCGCCGCGGGGGTTTCTTCGCTCAGGCGGACACTGACAGGGGGCAGCGAGCCGGCGGTGAGCACGAGTTCACAGTCGCCCCATTCGCCGGCGTCTTCGTCGAGCGCGACGGTGGCGAGGAGCCTTCTCGCTCCCTTTGGCAGCGCGATGGTGGCTTCGACGCCGCCGACCAGCACGAGGTCGGACGCGCCCAGCGCTGCGGTGCCTGGCATGGCGAGGTCGTCGGCGTGGGCGGTGGGCGAGGGTGTCGGGGCGTGGACGCGGCCCGGCAGCGGCTTCACGTCCAGGATCGGGAGCGACGAG
>CAYZFW010000698.1:0-1493 GCA_964477615.1 uncultured Phycisphaeraceae bacterium
CGGAGTTCGGCCACGGCGTAGAACTCGTTTGAGGCGAGCAGGCTCCGCTCCGTCGGCCCGGCCCGGGTGATCGGTGTCGCCAGCGCCCCGTCGAAGTCGATGCACGCCATCGCCTGCTTCACGTGCAGCGCCCGCCCCGTGCGGCCCCAATCAAACACGCGGAACGTGGTGTCGCTGGGGGTCTGCACCTCCGCCACGACCACACCCGCGCCCAGCGCGTGGCACGTGCCGCTTGGGAGATGGTGGAAGTCGCCCACGTGCGCCGGCACGGCGATCATGTCGTTCACGACCGATCCATCGGCGATGTGCGCCTCGAACGCCTCGGGCGTCACGCCGGGCTTCACGCCCTTGTAAATCACCGCGCCGGGCTCGGCGTCCACGATGTACCACGATTCTGTTTTGAGGTGCGCACCCGGGTTCGCCGCGGCGTAGGCGGGGCTGGGGTGCACCTGCAGCGAGAGGTTCTCGCGGGCGTCGAGGTACTTGACCAGCAGTGGGAAACCGGCGGATGGTGAGAGCCGCGAGGTGCCCATGAGGTTCGCGCCCATGGCCCGCACGGCGTCGGCGATGGTCATCCCCCGCATGGGTCCGTGGGCCACGGCCGAGTGCGCCGAGTCACCGCCGCCGCCGTCGGCGCTGGTGGAGGCGAGGTCGGCGATCTCCCACGATTCCCCGATGTTCGTTCCCGGCGGCAGCGCCTTCCCGAGGCGCTCCAGCGCACGCCCGCCCCAGACTTTCTCCTTGAAGATCGGCGCGAAGATGAGCGGGGAGGGGGTCATGGAAAATCGCAAAGCTCAAATGGCAAAGCTCAAATTCGGATCGGTTGGCGGACACGACTTGCCGGCAACCGCGTCCTTCTCGTGAACGGACGATCTCGGATCGATTCGCTTGGCCACTCGGCCACTTCCCTTACACCCGCGCCACCGTCCCCATCTTCGGGAACGCCAGACCCACGATCGCGGCGTCAAAGGCGACCTCACCCCGCACCACCCCTTGCAGGTTCGCATTGAACCGCTTGAGGCCGAACTTCGTGACGTCGCACAGCAGCAGGAAATCATCGCCCGGCACCACGCGCCCGCGGAACGAGCACTCCTCGATCCGCGCAAAGCCCGCGAACCAGTCCACCTGCGCTTTCTTGTAGTACATGTACGAGGCGAGCTGGGCACCCGCCTCGACCATCAGAACACCCGGCATGAGCGGGTCGCCCGGGATGTGGCCCGAGACCCAGAACTCGTCCTGACGGACCCGCCACAGACCCACACCCTTCAGCAGGTCTTCGGAATGCCACAGGACGCTGTCCAGCAGCGCCATCTGGAAGCGGTGGGGGTTGAACCGGGCGATACCCTCTCGATCCGCCACGGGCGTCATCGAGGGGTCGATGCCGGAGAGATCAAGAAAAGGGGCGATGGGCATGAGGTGCTGGAGCCGGTGGAGCAGGCTTCCAGCCTGCCGGGGCGATCAGGTCGAAGGCGGGCTGGGAGCCCGCCCCACCG
>CAYZFW010000699.1:0-1493 GCA_964477615.1 uncultured Phycisphaeraceae bacterium
CGGCGTAGCCGAAGGAGCCGGCCATGCCGCAGCAGCCGGTGTCGAGGACTTTCAGACGATCACCGACGATGCGGCGGAGGAAACGGGCGGAGGTTTCCGCGCCCCAGAGGGCCTTCTGGTGGCAGTGGGCGTGGAGGAGGACCGGGGCGGCGGGGCCTTGTGAGGTGAAAATTGGGCGCTTGGGGTGCTTGTCCCAGTGGCGGTCGATGAAGTCCTCGGGGAGGTAGGCGTGGTCGGCGAGGAAGTCGATGAACTTCTTGGTGGGGATGGTCATCTCGTCTGGGGCGCGGCGGCCGGAAGGTCGCAGTCCCAGCGCCTTGAGCGAGCGCCATTCGTCTTTGATCGATGAGAGGCATGACGGCTCGCAGACGATCACTGCTTCGGGCTTGTGCAACTGTGCGAGATTGCCGATCTGCCCGCTGGCTTTCATTCGCATCAGGGAGGCGTCGTCGAGGAGGCCGACCGAGACGGCCGCGCGGCCGCAGCACTCGATTTTTGGGAGAAGCACGCGGTAGCCGCAGGCGCGGAGGAGGCGGATGGTCGCGAGGCCGATGGCTGGCTCGTTGAAGGCGGTGAAGCAGTCGGCGTAAAGGATGACCGTCTCGGCGTCGTCGTCATCGGGACCGATGGAGAGGGTGCGGAGGTCACCGGGAGAGAGCCACTTCGCGTCTTTGAACTGATGGCGGGCCTGGCGGAAGAGACTCGGCGCGAACGCGGGCAAGGCGCGCTTCGAGGCGAGCCCCAAGGCGTGGTTGGCGATCAGCCGGGCGGGGGCGGAGTTGGCCACCCACGTCGAGAGCGGCGCAAAGGCGGAGCCGAGGCGGTTGAGCAGACGGACGTTGCCGAAGACGCGGGCCTTCAGCGGCGTGCGGCCCGTCGCCTTGTACGACTGGGCGAGGTATTCGGCTTTGTACTTGGAGATGTCAACGTTGCTGGGGCACTCGGTCTTGCAGGCCTTGCAACTGAGGCAGAGGTTGAGGGTTTCGAGGGTTTCGGGGTCGTTCCACAAGGGGGACGAGCGGGAGCCGAATTCAGCAGACTGGCCTGTGATCGCAAGCCGCAGCGCATTACCGCGGCCGCGTGTTGAGTGCCGCTCGTCGAGGGTCGCCATGTAGCTGGGGCACATGGTGCCGCCGGACTTCTTGCGGCACACGCCCGCGCCGTTGCACATCTCGACGGCGTGGTCGAAGCCGTCTTCCTTTGTGTAATCGAAGTACGTTTCCACGTGCGCGGCGTGGAGGTCGTGGCCCATGGGCCTGGGGCGCGTGCGCTCGTGGATGGTGTGGATGTCACCGGGGGAGACGATGTTGCCTGGGTTGAGGAGGTTCAGCGGGTCGAAGAGGGCCTTCACTTCGCGGAAGGCGTTCATGAGTTCGGGGCCGAAGTGGCGTTCGAGGAGTGGCCCTCGGACGCGGCCGTCGCCGTGCTCGCCGGACATGACGCCGCCGAGCCGCTTGGCGAGGGCGGCGGCTTCGACGGCGATCTGTTCCATG
>CAYZFW010000700.1:0-1493 GCA_964477615.1 uncultured Phycisphaeraceae bacterium
CGCGAAGGGGTCCTTCGGCGGCGGCTCGGGGCGCTTGTTCGCCGAGCCCGGATCGGCTGGCTTGGCGACGCCGGAGAGATCAAGCGGCTTCACGGAACGCAGCCGCTCGCCCCCGAGGCTCAGGCCCCGGTCGGCGTCGGTGGTCGAGAACGGGCTGGAGCAGCCCGCTGCGGCGAAGAGACAGGCGGCACTGAAGGTGAGGATCGTGGCGTTTCGCATGAGAGAGTGGAGAGCGTTCGAAACCTGTTGAAGCACCGGCAGCGGCCCGCGCAGGCCCCCGCTCGAACATACGCGACATGTGGCGGGGCGTCACTCGTGACGCAGCGCCACGATGGGATCGAGCCGCGACGCCTTGATCGCCGGGCCCATCCCGAACACCAGCCCGACACCGGCGGAAAACCCGAAGGCCAGCACGATGGCCCACGAGGGAATCTCGGGGTTCCGCAGCGGGAAGTCCGGGATGCTCGCCATCCCGATGGTCGTGAGTTGCCCCAGCACCAGCCCGATGAGCCCCCCCATCACACACAGGATCACCGCCTCGATCAGGAACTGGATGAGGATCACCGCCGGATACGCACCCACGGCCTTGCGCAGCCCGATCTCGCGGGTCCGCTCGCTCACGCTCACCAGCATGATGTTCATGATCCCCACGCCGCCGACCAGCAGCGAGATGCCCACCAGCACGCCAGCGCCGGCGGTGAGAGTCGAGCCCATCGTGCGGAGCTGGGCCAGCACCGTCTCGAAGATGAACATGTCGAAGGTGTCTTCCTCGCCCGCCTGGAGCTGCCGCTGCGTCCGCATGACGAAGCGGATCTCCTGGCGTGCCTCCTCCATCTGCTTCGAGTCCTTCATCAGGGCGCGGATCTCGGGCCACCAGTCCGGGCGGAGGCGCGGCATGGTGCCGTAGGGGACATAGATCTCGCTCTTGGACTCGCCTCCGCCGAACATCGGGCCCATGTCCTTGGTTTTGATGACCCCGATGATGAGGAAGCGGTTCCCGTTGATATAGACGTGCTCGCCGAGGCCTTGATTTTCGAGGAGCAGTTCGTCGATGGCTTTGTCGTTCACGAGGCACACCTGCAGCGCCTCGGTGTCGTCGGCCTCATTGAAGGGCCGCCCGTTGAGCACCTCGAGGTTCTCGATGGCGAAGTAATCCGCCTGCCCGGCGTTGACGATCACGCCGCCCTTGGTGGTGTCCTTGTACCGCACCGGTGCGCGGAATCGCGTCGCCAGCGTGAGCTTGTCGATGTTCGAGCACCGCTCCCGCACCGCCTTGGCCTCGGCGGTCGAGATCTTCACGGCGTCCCACGACACCAAGCCGCGCTTCGATTCCGGCACCTGCCCCCACATGATGAACTTGTTGGCCCCGAACGAGTTGAACTCGTTCAGCACGTAGTTGTTCAGCGCCCCCACCGCGGCGATCACCGTCGTGATCGCCCACACGCCGATGATGATCCCCAGCGTGGTCAGGAACGCACGCCCCTTGTTCGCGG
>CAYZFW010000701.1:0-1492 GCA_964477615.1 uncultured Phycisphaeraceae bacterium
CCCCCCAACCCCACCCCGCTATATTGGCCCACGAACCGTGTCGCAGGCGTCCACCCGGAGCGATCCCGCGGCCTCCCAACCTGTCCCCACACCAGGAGACCCCATCGTGAACGCAGCCGAAGTTGAAGCCAAGGTCATTGACATCGTCGCCGAGCAGTTGGGCGTCGAAAAGGCCGGGATCACCCGCGCCACCTCTTTCGTCAACGACCTGAACGCCGACTCCCTCGACACCGTTGAACTGGTCATGGAGTTCGAGGACCGCTTCGAGACTTCCATCCCCGACGACGAGGCCGAGAAGATCAAGACCGTCGGCGAGGCCATCGACTTCATCGTCAAAGCCAAGGCGGCCTGAGCGTCCGAGCCAACTTTGTCCCCCAAAGCCCCGCCCACAGCGGGGTTTTTTCATGACTGACCTTGATGCCTGGATGCCTCGATGCCTTGATGCCTCCCCACTTCCGCAAACGCCGCCTCCCGAATCCGACACGAATCACACCGTCCGCACGGCGTTCCGTCCTCGCCCGGGTCGTAGCACGAGTGCGTCATCGAGTAGTCCACCCCCAGCCGCAGCCCGGCCCGGATGATCTCGACCTTCGTCATCATCAGCAGCGGCGTGACCACCTTGGGGCCGTGCCCCTCCACGCCAGCCTTGGTCGCCACGTCCGCCAGACGCTGGAACGCCTCCACAAACGCGGGTCGGCAGTCCGGGTAACCCGAGTAGTCCACCGCGTTGACCCCGACATAGATCCGCCCCGCCCCGATCACCTCGGCGTACCCCAGCGCATACGCCAGAAACACCGTGTTCCGCGCCGGCACATACGTCACCGGGATGGCTTCCTCGGCCCCGGTCGCCGTGCCACGGCTTTGACCCGTCCGCGGGTCACAGCCGTGCTCCCCGCCGGTGCCGCCACCCCGCCCCACCGACTTCGGCACCTCAATCCGCGAGTCCGTCAGCGCACTGCCCCCGAACGCGCTCAGATCAATCCGGATCACCCGGTGCGAGGCCGCCCCTAGATGCCTGGCCACCCGTTCCGCCGCCGTCAGTTCGATGTGGTGACGCTGCCCGTACGCCACCGTGAGCGCATGGCACTCGCACCCCTCGGCCCTGGCCATGGCCAAACAGGTCGCGGAATCGAGGCCACCAGAAAGCAGAACAACGGCACGCGTCATGAGGCCAGCAGAACGCGGAATGGTCCCGAGAGCAAGCGGCTTGCGGAGAGCACAGAACACACAGCACAAAGCACAGATTCGGAGTGGCCGCCATCGGGAGTTGGGAGCCTCTCGCGGTTGCTGGGAGCCCCCAATCGGAGGGTTGGCTTGTCTGGATGAGCAGACACGCCCCGCTGCATGGCCCCAATCCCCTTTCCGAATCTGTGCTTTGTGCTTTGTGCTCTGTGTTCTTTGCTCCGCCAGCCCCTTTCCCCCCGCCCGCATCCCCCCTATCATCCCTCCCCCCCGAAGCGGACCCCAAACCGCCCCCGCCCCCCGCCCCGGG
>CAYZFW010000702.1:0-1490 GCA_964477615.1 uncultured Phycisphaeraceae bacterium
GAGGTCACCTTGTCGTTGTGCTGCCGCCGGTGGGATCGACGTGGTTTGCTCCATCGAACCCGCTTTCGGACATCATGCCGAGTGTGAAGGTGCGGCGGATCGAGGATCAGTCGCTGGAGCCGTACCGCAATCTGCTGACCGATGGGGCCTCGACGGCGGAGGCGCTGCCGAACAAGTCGGTGGTGCAGGCGTTCGAAGGGCTTCCGGATATCGCGCCCGGTGAGTTTGTCGAGGTGCTGGCGGGGCCGAGCGGGTGCATCGCGGCGCGGCGGCTGGTCGGGACGGGGATGGTCACAGTGATCGGTCTTGATCTTGGCGCGGGGAGATTGCCCAACGGGCTGCTCGCGGCGGACGCGTTCTGGCACCGCGTGCTGGGGAAGCGGTTTGATATCCCGACTGTGGAGCGGGCCAAGAGCATCAACGGCCTTGGGGGTGTCATCGGTTCCGCGACCTTTTACGCGGACGGGTACGTTGGGCCGGAGATTGCCAAGCAGCGTGCGGCCGGGGTGGGCGTGCTGCTGGGGCTCCTGGTTTTTGCGGCGTACTGGTTTGTCGCGGGGCCGGGGGGGTTCAGTTTGCTGAAGTGGAAGAAGCAGATTCACCACGCGTGGGTCGGCTTCTTTGTGGCCACGCTGGCGTTCACCGTGGTCGCGTGGGCGGGGGCGACGGCGCTGCGGCCTCGCAAGGTGGAGGCGCAGCACCTGACGTACCTCACGCATGTGTACGGCCAGCCGGTGCAGAGCGCGCGGACGTGGTTCAGCGCGCTGCTGCCCACGTACGGCGACCCGGTGATCTCCGTCGGACGCAAGGACGCGGACACGCAGTGGCGTCAGGCGCTGTGCGGGTGGTCGGAACCGATCGGGACGTCTCGCCCCACGCCGTTCCCGGATGCTCGCGGCTATAGCGTGGATGTGCGGCGGCCGCACGTGGCGCGGGTGCCGGCGCGGTCGACGATCCGCCAGTTCCAGGCGGATTGGCTGGGCGGGCCGCAGTGGACGATGCCCTCGCCGGTTGATCGGGCGTCGGTGCCGCGGCTGAACCGGTTGGAAACGACGTACGAACTGACGGGGAAGATCGCGCACAAACTCCCTGCGGCGCTCACCGATGTGCTGATCATTGTTGTCACGGGGCAGACGAATGAGTCTCGCGCCCGGGCGTCGCTGCGGACACGCTCGACGGGGGTGATGCCGGTGAACGCGTACGCGTGGACGTTTGATCAGCCGTGGGCTCCGGATGCGGTGATCGATCTGGAAGCCAGGGATACCAAGGGCGGGCGGTATTACGCGCTGCAGGATGTGAACGCGTTTGAGAAGTTTGCACGCACGCTTGCGCCCGTTGGTGGGATCGCCGCGATGGGCGTGCAGGTGCCCTCGGCGGTGGACGCCGCGACGCCGCGGTACCACACGATTGCGGCGTTGTATTCGATGCTGCCGCAGCCGGACTGGGATAGTGCGATCGTGACCTCCGGGGGCAAGGTGGCGAACATCCGG
>CAYZFW010000703.1:0-1484 GCA_964477615.1 uncultured Phycisphaeraceae bacterium
CCGTATTCACGGGGACACCCTGGTTGACGCCGCCGAAGCCGCCCTGCTGGGCCGAGACCTTGCCATTGAGGACAAGGATGCGGTTGAGCGCGAAGTCCGCCGACACGTGCTCGAGGGTGAAGCGGTGGAGCTTCTGGTTGGCGAGTTCGTGCTGGATGGTCTGGACGAGCGATTCGACGGTGGCGAGCGAGCCCACCGAGCCGGTGACGATCATCACCCCGATGTCGTCGACGCTGGTGATGCGGGCCCCGCCCTGAGCACCCGCGCCCCCGGCGCCGCCCATCGCCGCCTGAACCGCCTGCTGCATGATGCTGGGGCGGACCATCGGCGTGGGGATGACGCGGGTGGTGGGGAGGTCGACGCCTTCGCCCGCGAGGACGATCGGAATCTTCGCCGAGGACTTGATGGTGTAGAACCCCAGCGGATCGCGGCTGAAGATGAAGTCCTGATCTTCGATGAGCCGCGAGAGCAGTTGCAGCAGCTCATCGGCCTTGATCTTCACCGGGGCACGGAACACGATCCGTCGGCCCGTCAGCCCCTCGTCGGCGATGATGTTGATGTTGAGTGTCTTGCTCACCCAATCCACGAACGCCATGAGGTCCACCGGGTCGGTGAAGTTCATGCTGATCGGCTCGTCCTTGCCCACCAGCGCCCCCTGGGCCGGGTTCTCTGCGCCGTCCGGGGCGGCGAGCGCCGGAGCCGGAGCCCCCAGCGCGGGAGCGCCAAGGTTCGTGTTGAACACCTCGCCCTTTTCATTCCCCGCCCCGGCGTTGGGGTCGTTCAAGCCCGGATTGCCCTCTTCGGGGTTGTTCTGCCCCGGCACCGGTTGAGCAACATTCACCCCCGGCATCAGCGGCGGGCGGCCCTGATCTGCGGCGGCCGCCGCGGCGGCCTTCCGCTCACGCATCATCCGCTCAAAGTTCTCCCGATCCTCTTGAACCTTCCGCCGGCGCTTCTCGATCTCCGCCGCGGTGTCGTTCGCCGCCGGTGGGGTGCCGGGCGTTGCAGACGGATTGGGCGTTGGGCTTGTAGGTTGCACCCCCGGGGGCATAGCAGCGGGTTGAGCGGGGGGCTGAGCTTCGGGAGCTGGCTGGGTCGGCTGGTCCTGCCGGGCCGCCGCCAAAAGGAACGACCCCAGCGGCCATGCCGCCCCGGATGAGGCCACCACAAAAGGAACAGCCAACCCGACCAACCAGACCCCGTTCCCCCTTCGGGTGCGCGGGACCGCGGCGGATCGGCCCTGCCAACCTGCGGCGGGTTGTGCCGGATGGATGGAGCCGGGGGCCGAGCCGGGGGTCCAGCCGGGGGTTGCCGGTGCGGGAGCGGACTGGTTGGATGGGGTGTTTCGCGTCATCGTGTGCGGGCGGAAACGAGGGGGCTCCCAAGAGTTTCGGGGGCCGGGGGCCGGGGGCCGGGGGGCGGGGGGCGGGGGGCGTCCTTGCATCGGGAAAGATAACGGGGGCGGACCAAAGACGCCGGGGGCG
>CAYZFW010000704.1:0-1483 GCA_964477615.1 uncultured Phycisphaeraceae bacterium
GCCGCGTGGGGAAGGACGGAGGGCGGTGTCGCAGCGGGTGCCGGCGGGCGTGGTCTCGATGATCACGCCGTTCAACTTCCCGCTGAACCTTGTTGCGCACAAAGTGGCCCCGGCGATCGCGGCGGGGTGCCCGTGGGTGCTGAAGCCATCGGACAAAACACCAGCAACGGCGCTGCTGCTGGGCGAAGTGCTGGAGTCGTGCGGGCTGGTGGACGGCTCGTGGAGCATCCTGCCGGCGCAGGTCGAGGACGCGCGGGCGCTGGTGACCGATGATCGCATCGCGGTCCTCTCGTTCACCGGCTCGGCGAAGGTGGGCTGGGAACTTAAGCGTGACTGCGGCAGGAAGCGGATCGTGCTGGAACTCGGCGGCGACGCCGCGGCGATTATCGAGCCGTCTGCGGACATCGCCCACGCGTGTGCGCGGATTGGCGTGGGTGGGTTCTCGAACGCCGGGCAATCGTGCATCAGCGTGCAGCATGTGCTGGCGCAGCGGGGCGTGTATGACGCCGTGCGGTCGCGGCTGGTGGAGGTTGTGTCGGGGCTGGCGTGGGGCGATCCGCGGGAAGAGGAAACGGTGGTTGGGCCGCTGATTACCGAGGCGGATGCGCGGCGTGTCGAATCGTGGATCGCCGCCGCGGTGCGGGGCGGGGCGCGGGTGCTGTGCGGCGGTGAGCGGCGGGGAAGTGTCGTCACGCCGACCGTGGTCGAGAACGTGCCCGCGGGGTGCGAACTGGCGTGCGAGGAGGTCTTTGGCCCGGTGGTGTGCTTGGCTGCGTACGAACGCTTCGAGGAGGCGGTGGTGCGGGTGAACTCTGGGCGGTTCGGGCTGCAGTGCGGGGTGTTCACAAAGGACCTGGCCACGACGCTGCGGGCGTGGGATGCGATCGAAGTGGGCGCGGTGGTCATCAACGACGTGCCCACCTTCCGCACCGAGGCGATGCCCTACGGCGGGGTGAAGGACTCGGGCTTGGGGCGCGAGGGCGTGCTGCGGACCATCGCCGAGTACACCGAGGAGCGTTTGCTGATCCTGGACGGCGGGGGTGGGGCTTGAATCCGGGCGTCAGACCGACGAACGGGGCCGATCGCTTCCGTGCGGCCTTGTCTCGCGCGGTCGGGAGGCGTGAGCGCCTTGCGTCTTCGGGTGTCACCGACGCGTGGCGCGTGTTCGCCGGCGCTGGCGACGGCTGGGACGGCGTCTTCATCGACCGCTACGGCCCCGGCGCGGTGCTGATGCTGTACGAAGGCACCGACGCCGACGCGCTCGAGACGGCCGAGACGGCTCGGGTGACCCTGGAGATGCTGGCTCCACTAGGGGTTACGGCGGTGTACGCCAAGCCCTTTGCACGCGACAGGTCCAAGCTCGGCGGCGTCCACCCTTCTGCGATGAGCGACCCCACCCCCGCGGCGGGCTCGCCGCTGCCCGAGAGCGTGGTGCTCCACGAACACGGGTGTGCGCTCGAGGTCCGACTGTGGGACGGGTTCT
>CAYZFW010000705.1:0-1482 GCA_964477615.1 uncultured Phycisphaeraceae bacterium
CACACCGGACCATCACCCCCACAACCCCCACCGCGTCCCCGTCACCGACGAGTCCCTCCACCGCCCCGGCGGAATCCTCGCCGTCATCGCCGGCCCCGCCCTCGCGCTCACCGCGTGGGCCGTGCTCTCCTGGCTCGCGCCGACACTCCCCGAAGGCGGACGCCGCGCCGCCGCGCTCCTCGTGTGGATGGCCGTCTGGTGGCTCGCCGAGGTCGTCCCTCTCGGGATCACCGCGCTCCTCCCGCTCGTCCTCATGCCCATCCTCGGCGTGCTCAGCGTCAAAGACGCCGCCGCACCTTACGCCGACCGCATCATCTTCCTCTTCATGGGCGGCTTCATCCTCGCCCTCGCGATGGAGCGCTGGAACCTCCACAAGCGCATCGCCCTCACCGTCATGCTGCTCGTTGGCACCGGCCCGCGTCGGCTCGTCCTGGGCGTCATGTGCGCCACCGCCCTTCTCAGCATGTGGGTCAGCAACACCGCCACCGCCCTCATGATGATGCCGATCGCCCTGGGCATCACCGCGCTGCTCGAAGGCCCCGACGAGCAACGAAAGAACTCCAGTCTCACCACCGCGATGGTCCTCGGCGTCGCCGCCGCCGCCAGCATCGGCGGCCTCGGAACCCCCATCGGCTCACCTCCCAACGCCGTCCTCACCTCCTACCTCGACCGCTCCCTCAACCACTCCATCGGCTTCGGCAACTGGATGCTCGCCGGCGTGCCCTTCGTCGCCGTCTTCATCCCCGCCGCGTGGGCCTACCTTGTCTTCATCGCCTGCCGAATCCCACCGTCCACCTCTTCACCATCCAACGCCTCCGCACGCGACAGCCTCCGCGCCCAGATGCGCGAGCTCGGCCCAGTTTCCCGAGGCGAGTGGGGCGTCATGACCTGCTTCGCCCTCACCGTCGCGGGCTGGATCCTCCGCGAGCCGGTCATCCTGCTCCTCGATGCGCAGGGCCTCACCGCCGCCGCGACGTACATCAAGTCCAGCGTCGACGACGCCGCCATCGCCATCATCGGCGGTCTCCTCACCTTCGTCTGGCCCGTCAGCGTCAAAGGCCGCGCCTACGTCATGGACTGGCCCACCTTCCGCCGCATGCCCTGGGACATCCTCCTGCTCTTCGGCGGCGGCCTCTGCCTCGCCGCCGGCGTGCAGGCCTCGGGCCTCGACAAATCCATGGGCTCCGCCCTCGCCGGCCTCGGCACATGGCCGACGTGGCTCCTCGTCCTGCTCTGCTGCACCATCAGCGTCTTCGTCTCCGAGTTCACCAGCAACGTTGCTCAGGCCAACGTCTTCTACCCCTTCCTCGGCGGCGTCGCCGCCTCCGCAGGCTTCGACCCGCTGGTCATCCTCTTCCCCTGCTGCCTCTCGCTGTCGTGCGCTTTCATGCTCCCCATGGGCACACCGCCTAATGCCATCGCCTTCGCCACCGGCCGCGTGAGCATCAAGCGCTTCGCCATCGTCGGCCTCGGCCTCAACCT
>CAYZFW010000706.1:0-1478 GCA_964477615.1 uncultured Phycisphaeraceae bacterium
GTCTTCCTTCAGCGTGAGCTGGAAGTCAAGAGTGACAGACGCCGAGGCGTACTGACCCTGAACCAGCCAAGCGCCGCCGCCCTGGGGGACCGCGGTCCACGAGCCGGGGTTGGCGAGGGTGCTGTAGACCGCGTTTCCGTTCTCAGAGAGAACGAAGTCGAAGGTCGGAACAGCGGAAGCGGAACCGGCCACGAGGGCCAGCGCAACGGAAGCGAGAATAGCATTGGAACGACGCATGGGTCTCTCCCTCGACTAGACGTGTCGTGACAGGTCCGGGTTCCTACTCCCAGCACTCTGATCCATCCGCCCATTTGGTCCCCGGGCGGTTGAACAGGGGAAGTATGACGCCGAATCGAGGGGATGCAAGAGCAAAGTGGGACGAAGGCGTCCGATACCCCTGAATATGTGCCGGGTTGGGGTGGGGAATCGGCCAGATCCAAAAATGAAGCCCACCGATAAGTCCTTGTTTGGCAAAGACTTACCGGCGGGGCGCTTGGTCCATCGAGTTGCAACCGGGGGAGGGAGGCCGCTTCGCATTTTTTTTCTGCGATCGGCGTTTTCGGACCCTCATACCCGCTTCAGGTCCCTGGTCGACGCCGGATTAGCGGCGACGACGGAGGCCGACGAGGCCGGCCAGACCGCCGAGGGCGACGGCACCGGGGGCGGGGGTGATGATGAAGGTGCTGGCGCTGGTCACCGAGTCTTCGGCCGAGAGGACGAAGGAGTTGCGGATGCCCAGGCTGGTCACCGCGGCGGGGCCGCCGATGAAGGCGGGGACGCCGAAGTTGGTGGTGGCGATGCCCTGAGTCGCGCCGCCACCGGCGACGGCCGAGAAGGGATCGTTGCGGAGGGTCTGGACGGTGGCGCCGTCGAGGAGGGCCTCGTAGAGCGAGCCGCCGGGGAGGGCCGCAACGGACGCGCCGTTCAGGCTGGCGGAGTTATCGATCACCGAGCCCGAGTGCGAGCCACGCATGCCGGTGGCGGGGAAGGGGACGACGATCGGAACGGTGGCGAGCACCGAGAAGGGGTTGGCCACGCCGAACGAGTTCGTGATGGTGAAGTTCGAGGTGACCGAAGCGACGGGGAAGCCGCGATCGGTGGGGTCGGCCGAGGGGGACAGGATCAGCTCGTACTGAGCGGTGATCGAGTTCGAGCCGTCCTGGAAGCAGGTCGACTGACCCCAGAGGCGGAAGCCGCCATCGGAGGTCTGCTCGGTCTGCCAATCCGAGGGGTACTGGCTCATGACCCAAACCTGGCCACCGACGTCGATCTGAAGATCGAGCTGGTTGCTGGAGCCGGCCTGGGCGGCGCCGGCGGCGGCCAGAAGAACGGTGGTGGAAACGATGTGACGCATATCCCTACTCCTCAATGCTGAAGGGGCTCAACCTGCCGTGCTCGCCGGGGACCTGTGGCGCAACGCGACAAATTCACGAGCCAGAACCAAGCATGGAAGCCGGGGGGGAGAGACGTGTTCCGCC
>CAYZFW010000707.1:0-1476 GCA_964477615.1 uncultured Phycisphaeraceae bacterium
TCAGGGCCAGTTCGGTCACACCCTCAACTCTCAGGTGAACACGGTGAGATCTGGGGGGCACCGGCTGCCAAGCGTCGTCGGTATCGAGGACAAGGTCCAGCCGATACTCACGGCGACCAGGGTCTTCGCTGGCGCTGAAGTCCGCCCGAACAACCACGGAAAACGCCGGAAGGGGCGGTACGCCGGGTTGTTCTAGGAGTTTCTCTGCCCCCTTGATGCCGGGCGGGATCAGGCTCATGAAACGAACTCCGTTCGATGATTGGGCTCGTACCTCATTGTGCGGGTGCCGCAGTCACCGGTCGATACCGTCGGGGCACGCCCAAAGCGGCGTACCCCGGCACCGCTGCAAGATTCGGCTGATGGGGCGGTCGTGTTCGTGTGATCATGCCCGCTTGCCAAACGCCGTGGTGAAGACTCGGGGGTCTCGGAGGCCCAGGGCGATCCAGGCGAGGACGGCGAGGAGGACTGGGAAGATGAAGGGGTCGGCGATTCGGACGTGGGTGGCGGTGGCGCCGCCGAGGTAGCCGGTGAGGAGGACGGCGGCGACGAACGCGGCGCGTGGGATGAGGAAGAGGACGGCGATGGCGATCTCGACGTAGCCGATGACGGCGATGCGTTCGAGTGACCAGCCGAGTTTGTCCATCATCTCGGCCTTGCCGGGGAAGTCGATGAGTTTGGGGACGCCGCTGGCGCCGATGAGGAAGAGGGAGATGAGGGCGCTGAGGACCCAGCCTGCGATGGCGGATTTCGGGGTTTTCATGGTGGTGCGTTCCGTGGGGTGTGCGTGGGTGTTGCGAGGCTATACGAGATTGGGCGGCGGGGTGGCGGGCGGACGATTGGGCGTCGAGAGCCGTAGGTGAAGGCACCCTTGATTGTGCTGGGACTGGGACCTGTCTCGGTGGTGAATCCGCGAAGGCGGGCAGGGGGCGCGCTGAGGCCTGGCTCGCGTTACACTGTTGGGTGATCGAAGCGGCCACGGGGACATGTGAAGGATTGCGGATCGGGCGGAGTTCGTCCCGGGGAATCGAACAACATTGGCGGTTGGCACGAACACTCATGGGTTCGGGTTTGTCATAAAAGAGACCTGGAATGGGTTTTCACATGATGGCGGGCTGGCGCGGCGGGCTTTCACGGCGGAGCAAGGTCGCGAATGGTTTGTTGCTTGCAGCGTTAACGCTGCCTGTGCCGACGTTGGCGCAGTCTGATGGGGTGCCGCCGGCGGGGGTGGTCGGAGGCTCGGAGGCTGCGGTGGCGCCGAAGAGCGTCGGTGAGACCGCGACTGAAGGCGTGCGATCCGAGGAGTCTCTGGCGCGGTTTGAGGCGCTTTTGCAGCGGCGACCGTTGCACGCGGCGGCGTTCGCGGGGCTGGTCGATCATTACACCGAGCGGGGGAAACTCGGTGACCTCGTGGGCGAGTACCAGGCGAAGGTAACGGCGCTGCCGGACGACGTGCCGTTGAAGATCGTGCTGGCTCGG
>CAYZFW010000708.1:0-1473 GCA_964477615.1 uncultured Phycisphaeraceae bacterium
CGTCCCGGTGGCGAGGTCCATGACCGCGATGTCGCCACGCCCGCGCCGGAACGCGAGGCTCTTGCCGTCGGGCGATGGTGCCGGGTTGCGGTTGTTGTCACCGCCGATGCCGCCGGCCCGGCCGGTGTTCACGGGCTCGATCTTGAAGCGCACACCCTTGGCCCACCGCTCCGCCTGCTTGGCCACGTCCGGCTCGTCCTTCTTGTCCTTCTTCTCGCCGTCCTTGGGCTTCTCGCCGTCTTTCTTGGTGTCTTCGCCGACGACCGGCCCCGGGGCCGCGCCTTCGGGCTCGGACTTCTTGACCTCCTCGGCCTTCTTTTCCCCGCCATTGTCCCCCGGCTTGCTGGCCTTTTTGAAGTCGTCCTTCAGCTCGTCGCGTGTTCTCTCGACGGTCGCCTTGTACAGCCCGTCGCTGCCGTCCTCGTCGCTGCTGTAATAGAGGGTCGTGCCGTCGGGCGACCACGCGATCTCCCGGCACCGCCCCACCGCGTCCGCCGGCGTCACACGCCGCGTCGGCGATTTCTCCTCTGTCGCACGCACGTATACCTGCCCGTAGGCGATCACGGCCATCGTCTTGCCGTCGGGGCTGAGCGCCGCCGCCGTCACGTCCTTGCCCACCGCGCGCAGCACGAAGTTGTCCGCCTCGTCCTCTGGGGCGTTGATGACCATCGTCTTGGCCGCCGGCGAAGCGTCACGCAGATCGAGGGTCGAAAGGGTGTCCCACGCGCTGAAGACCGCGGTGGTGCCGTCGCGCGAGACATCCACGTCGTGAACGTCGGTGCCCTGCAGGTTGGTGAGGCGGCGTGCCTTGGCCTCGCCGCCTTCGAGGGTCATCGTCCAGATGTTGGTGGTGTCCAGTTCGCGGTCGGAGAGGAACACGATGGTCCCGTTGCCGCGCCAGCGGGCCTTGCCGTCGTTGCCCGCCCAGGTGGTGAGGCGCGAGAAGGTCTTGGCGTTGAGGTCATACAGCCACAGGTCGCGGCTGTCGGGGCCGCGGTAGTGCCGACGCGACCACTCGCTCCCGCCACGCTCGAACACGATCTTCGTCCCGTCCGGCGACATCTGCGGCGACTCGCCGAAGCAGTCCATCAGCCGCTCGATCGGTCCGCCGGGCGTCGTTTCGGTGCCGATGCCGACGCTGTACGGGCGCACAGCGCGGTACACGTCGCTCTCACGCGACGACGAGAAGAGCACCCGCGTCCCCTCGGCGTTGAACCCGGCGAGTTGCAACTGACGGTCCGTCATCGTCACCGGCCTCACCTTCGAGCCGTCGGCGTTCATCATGAAGATGTTGCCGCCGCCGAGACGTGACGAGTTGAAGGCGATGGTCTTGCCGTCGGGGCTGAACGCCGAGCGAAGATCAGACGCGGGGTGGCTGGTGAGCCGCGTGGCGTTGCCGCCGCTGGAAGGCACGCTCCAGAGGTCGCCGCGCCAGGTGAACGCCACGGTCTTCCCGTCGGGGCTGATGGAGGG
>CAYZFW010000709.1:0-1467 GCA_964477615.1 uncultured Phycisphaeraceae bacterium
GTCCGGTTTCGGGATCGCGGGGGTTCCCTCGGAGCCACCAGACCATGCTTCCCCGCCGCGTCGTCGTTCTTGGCGTCGCCATCCTGCTCGGCGTGCCCCTGGCCGCGTGCAATCAGGCCGCCCAGCCCAGCCCCAACCTTGGCCGGACCACCACCGCGGACCCCGCGAAGCGGCGCTCGAACGAGGTCGATCTCGCCAGCAAGGATCTGGTGAGTTCCACGGACGACATCGTCGCGCAGATCGCCAGCAAGCCGGAGTTCCAGAACCCGCCGTACCGGATCAACATCGTGATGGACCGGGTGGAGAACAAGACGACGCTGCCGAGCCGGAACTACGACATCTACCTGGCCCGCATCCGCACGAAACTGAACGAGAGCGGCGCCCGCTACAACATCGGGTTTGTCGAGAAGCGTGCCACCGTGACGTCCATCCGCCAGAGCGAGGGTCTTGAGCCCCCGCCCGGCTCCGCCGGCGGGTACAAGAGCAAGGCCGATTACGCCCTCCGCGGCGTGTTCTACGACATGCCCAACGTCGGCGCCAACTACTACCTGCTGACGTTCCAGATCATTGATCTGAACGACGGCGAGATCGTGTACGAAGGTTCGTACGAGTCGAAGTTCGCGTCGTGAAGGCGGAAGGCATCAAGGCATGAGGCATCGAGGCATCAAGTTGGTGCTTGCGTGCGCGGCGGGCGTGCTGTCAGGCTGCGCCGCGCCGCGGATCAACACCACCATGCTGACCACGCCGGACATCATCAAGATGACCGACCGGATGGCGGAATCGCTGAACTCCTCCGCGCCCGTCGCTGGCCGATCGCCGGCCAGCCCAAAGTGGGTCTTCACGATGGACCGCGTGAGCAACCGCACCGAGCACCTGCTGGATGATTCGGAAAAGTGGGGCATCATGGCGCGGTTCAGGGCCAACCTGGCGCGCACGCTGCTCTCGGGCGAACGGGCGATCTCGTTCGTGCTGCCCGCCGCGGAGTGGCAGCGGTACGCGAACGCGGACTACTCGCCCGAGCAGTCGCGCCTCCGTCCGACGCACGCGCTGCGGGCGGAGTTCCGTTCCGACACAGCGTCGAGCCTCGTCGCCCGCTCCGACGCGTACCTGTGCGCCTTCCAACTCCTCGACCTCGAATCCGGCGCCATCGTGTGGGAGGACGCCTACGAGGTGAAGTACTCGGTGACGCGGAACTCGTTCGACTGAGCGGTTGATTCCGGATCTTCGGTTGTCCTGACATGGGCATGCGCAGCGGTTCCATCCCGGTTCGGTTCGGCGCGGCGGCGCTCGCGCTCGCTTCGCTGGGCGGCTGCGCCTCCGACCAGGCCGCGCGTGCGGCAGTGGGCGCGTACCACCGCGCCGATTTCGCCTCCGCCGCGGTGGGCTTCCGGCCCGGAGCGGAGCGACGCCCCTTCGATGAGAACTCGCTGCTGAACAACGCTCGTCTGGGCATGGCGTCACTCGCGG
>CAYZFW010000710.1:0-1462 GCA_964477615.1 uncultured Phycisphaeraceae bacterium
GCACCTCGAACTTCCAGCTCACCAATACCAGCGGGGCGCTTGGTTTTTACTCCACCTCGCTGACTCTGGCCGTCACTCCGGTGGCGGCCCCTAGCTCTTACCAGGGCGGCGTCTCCGGCTCGATCGGCGACAACTCCCTGTCTTTCGACGGTGCTCAGCTCACCGCCTTCCCCGGCGCGTTCTACACCGCTCTCGTCGACGGCCTCCCCTTCAGCCAGCTCTACCCCGCTGGCTCGACCGTCACCGAGCCCTTCGGCGGCCTCACCGCTGACCTCCCCGCCCAGAACTTCGCCGGTGCGGGCGGCCCCGCGGTGATCAGCACCATCGGCATCACCAACACCTTCAGCCTCACCGCTGACGACAGCGTCGGCCTGGTCTCCCGCTTCGACATCGTCCCCGCCCCCGGTGCGGCTGCGATGCTCGGGCTGGCTGGCCTCGCTGGCCTCCGCCGCCGCCGCTAAGGCGACGACGGAACGGTGACGCCCGCGGCTCCACCTTTCCCATGACAGTCACCCGTCGGGGCAGGTCTGCCCTGCCTCGGCGGTTCGACGACGGAATCTGGCGGCATTCCCCTTGAACGCTGGCTTCGGCGCGGTGCGCCGGTGAACAAGGGCCGTCCACTTCCCATCTCCACTGCACCGCGTGAAACGGGCTCCGCTTGGTGGCCCGTTTTATTCTTTTTGCCGTGTTGACGCCGCGGGTGCTCAGCGACGCCCCGCTATCATCTCAACCCATTTTCGTCAGCACCCACCGATCACCCAAAGGACTCGCCATGCGTCGCGCCAAGATCTCGATCATCGGAGCCGGAAACGTCGGAGCCACCTGTGCCCACTGGGCCGCGTCGAAGGAACTCGGCGACATTGTTCTTCTGGACATCGCCAACGCCGAGAAGCCCGAACTGCACATGCCGAGGGGCAAGGCGCTCGACCTGTTCTGCTGCGCCCCCATCGAGCGCTTCGACAGCCGCGTCACCGGCACCTTTGACTACAAGGACATCGAGAACTCCGACGTCGTGATCGTCACGGCGGGCATCCCGCGCAAGCCCGGCATGAGCCGCGACGACCTCATCCAGACCAACGTCCGCATCGTCAAGAGCGTGTGCGAGCAGATCAAGAAGTACGCCCCCAACTCGCACGTCATCGTCGTCTCCAACCCGCTGGACGCGATGGTGTACACGGCGTGGAAGGTCACCGGCTTCCCCACCAGCCGCATCATGGGCCAGGCCGGCGCGCTCGACGTCGCCCGCTTCCGCGCGTTCATCGCGATGGAACTCGGCGTGAGCGTCGAGGACATCTCGGCCCTTCTGCTGGGCGGGCACGGCGACGACATGGTCCCGCTGCCCCGCCTCACAAGCGTCCACGGCATCCCGCTGACGGACCTGATGTCCGCCGAGAAGATCAACGCCTGCGTGGAGGTCCTCTTCGGTGTATTTCGCGCCGATGGCGAGGATGTTGGCGTCGTT
>CAYZFW010000711.1:0-1460 GCA_964477615.1 uncultured Phycisphaeraceae bacterium
ACTGAAGTCGTCGGAACGACTTCAGTGCCACGGGTCACGGACTTCGATGCCACCCTGCCGTGCTGGATCAGGGGGAGTGAACCGTGCCACGACTTTGCGTCCTCGCAAAGTCGTGCTCTTTCGTCAGACAACAACCGTCGAGGAGCAAGCACCACCCCCCGAGCACGACTTTCGACACAGACGCCGAAAGTCGCGGCACCCGGCCTCGTCCCCACCCACTCAGGCCTTGTGGATGGGCCTCCACTATGACAATCCGCAAAGACAACGAACCGACGGACATCGTTCAAGCAGGCGCGACAATCGCTGAATTCGCGTCCCTGCTCTTCGGGCTGGCTGCATTGTGCACCGGCATGGGTCCAGCCAGTGCGATTGTGTCCGGATCAGCTGCGATTCCAGCGAAGATCGTCCCCTTTCTACACGGCTTCGAAAAGCGAAAGCAGGCACAAAGAGAGGCACGTGCACAGGGTCTCGCAGACATCCTTTGCAGAAAATTCGTGAACGAGCGTGTCGACTGCGACGACAAGCAAATGGACCTGTACATCGAAGTCATTCAACGCGCGATCACCGACGACGAGGATCGAAAGATCCCAATCTATGCCGCGATCATCGAGTGGATCATCCGTGAAAAGCCCAGTAGTCTGCACGTTCGGCTGCTTTCAAGCGGTGCCAATCAACTTGCCTACACCGAGCTATACTGCATTCTTTACGAACTCGCTACGAAGCGGGCCGCACAAGAAGTGCTAGAATTAGAGGGGATGCGGTCTGTGCTTTGGGCCAAGCGGATCGCCTCGCACGGGCTTGGGGAGGACGGCGTGCGACACATCGGCACGGGCACGATCTTGGCTAATGCTCTTGCCAAGTATGTGGACTGGAACGCTCTCGTTCCACCTAACAGAGTCGCGGAACAACATCACAAGCGATAGGTGTCACCGCTGGGTGCCACGACTTTGCGTCTCGCAAAGTCGTGCTCTTTCGCCCGACCACAGTCGCCGAGCCGAGATCGCTGATTCACGAACACGACTTTCGGCTCAGACGCCGAAGGCCATATCGCCCGGCATGTCACTATTTCAATCGCGTTACATCGATAATCTCTCCGTCTTCGTCAAGATTGAGGAGTTGCAAGCCATCGATCAGCAGCACCTCCGAGTTGCCCAACCAAATCGACGTGGTGAAGACGTCGAAATCGTTGACCTCGTACATCGATCCGTCGAGCATCGCGAGGATCTTTCCATCGCCTTTGACTTCATTGATGTGATTGAGTTTGCCAGTCGACGACGAGCGAACACCGGGGGCTTTGAGAACATCGCATCGGAATGCCCGCTTGCCTTCGATCCAAATTTTCCAGCTTGCCCCATCCTTGAAGAGAACCGCGTCCTTTCTGAATCCCACGAAGCCCAGAAACCCTCCCGTGATTTCGACAACCGCGCCATTCTCGAGTTTGAGAATGTCGTCATTGTCCT
>CAYZFW010000712.1:0-1459 GCA_964477615.1 uncultured Phycisphaeraceae bacterium
GAAGAGTTCCCAGTCGGTGTCAGGGAAGAAGAATCCGACCTGAGCGACGAGGCCGTAATCGGTGCGGCTGTCGTTGAAGCCAGCGGGGGAGCCGGCGGAGGAGGAGTTGTCGGTGTAGGCGCCGTTGCCGGCGAGGTAGATGTTCCAGCCGTCGCCCTCGAGGGAGAGGTCGACGGTCCAGCCGCCGAAGCGGGTCTCGGCCTCGAAGTCATCGGTGGGGTCGGCGGGGTCGCCGCCGTCGACGAGGATGTCGTTGGCCGAGCCCTCGATGTGACCGGCGATGCCGAGCATGGCAGCGAACTGCGACTCGGGCATCGAGGTGAAGTCCTTGAACTGATCCCAGGCGCCAGCGAACTTGATTTCGGCGCGGGCGGTGATCGCCCAGTCAGACTCGGCGCCGCCGCCGGTGAAGCCGAAGTTGCCGTTGGTGCTGTTCACCGAGCCGAACTCGGAGTCTTCCGAGCGGAAGCCGTCGGAGAAGGCGAGCATGGCGCGGAACTCTTCGGCGGCGTAGCCGAGCTGGATGCCCTGGCTGTAGCCCTGGTCGAAGATGAGGTCGGTCAGCGAGCGGTCGGCCGCGAGCTGGTACCACTGGTTGACGAGCTTCTCGCGGAGGAAGGGCAGAACGAACTGACCCCACTGGAGGCTGAAGCCGTTGTCCCACTTGTAGCCGGCGTAGGCCTCTTCGAGGTTGAAGTCGCCGCCGTCACGCTCGAAGTTGCCGACGATGGCGTAGTAGAGGTTGGGGTCGACGATGTTGCCGGAGAACCAGAGGCGGGTGTTGCTGGTCTGGAAGCCGGACTCGAAGTCGTCGTTGGTGCGGTCGGCGCCGGGGCCGCCGACGTTGTCGTCGTCGTCACGGAAGTTGAGGTAGTAGCGGAACTGGATCTGGCCGCCGACGTTGAGGCGGAAGTTGCCGTTGGCATCGGCGAGATAGAACATGCCGCCGTCATGGCCGCCGCCGCCGGCAGCGAGCAGGCTCGAGCGGTTCTCGGCGTCGGCGAGCATCTCGGAGACGATGGCGCGGACTTCGTCGTTGTTGACGGGGGTGACGCCCGAAGCGGTGAGAGCCGCGGTGAGCGAAACGCCGAGGCCGGCAACGAGGCTCAGGCACTTGATCTGACTCATGAACGATCTCCTTGACTTGGCTCGTCCGCGTTGCGTTCTTCTTCGCGGACCGACTTGGGGGGGAATGTCTCGATGACCAGTCTTCGCCATGGGCCACCACAGCCCAAGGCGAGGGGTTAGAACAACCCCATTTCTGCCCCACCCCGGACAACCGCCCCAGACGGGGGCGAGACTGGTCCAAAGTGAGTGGCTACGAGCGTAGCCGCGTTGGATAGCGAACGCAAACCGACAGGTTCCATCTTCGGGTCGGCCTGAGCCGACAATCCAGATTTCTTGGCACTTCGGGGGCCGAGAACACAGATTCTGACCCGAACAAAATACAGATTCGAGT
>CAYZFW010000713.1:0-1446 GCA_964477615.1 uncultured Phycisphaeraceae bacterium
CGCGTTGCACAGCCCGCCCGAGCGCGGCCCCGCCTCCTTCGCCGCGTTCACCGCCTCGTCCACCGCCGCGTGAACCGGCACCTTGTCAAAGAACACGATCTGCGCCACCGCCGCCATCAGCGGCGCACCCACCTTCGGGTTCAACTCATCCCACGGCACATCCAGCGAGAACGACAGCAGGTGCGCAATCGTCAGCCACCGCCGGATCACCGTGTCATAGATCGCGTGCGCCAGCGCCGCGTCGCGCGGATCAAGCCCCGCCGTGTCGAGTTCCGCGATCTCCAGATCAGGGAACTTCTTGATCTGCTTGGCCACCAGCCGGTGAACCCGGTCCCGCGCATTCGCAGGGCGAAACGACGACCGCGGCGGAGCCTGCGTCGGTGTCCCCGCCGCCCGCGCAACGGGCCGCGGCATCCGCGCCGGCCCCTCAGACCGATCAAACCCGCCCTCACCCTCACGCCGCTCACGCGGCGGCTTCCGGCCCCCTCCATCAAACGACCCCGCCCCCGTCCGCGGCCCACCGCGCGCATTCCCCCGCGCCGGCCGCGCCGAACCTTCAAACTCCCTCGGCCCCCGATCACCCCGATCATCCGAACGCCCCGCAGCCGGACGCCGCCCACCAGCGCCACCCGGCGCCGCAGGACGCGCCCCACGGTCATCACCACCACGGAACCCACCACCGCCCCGAGGTCCCGAATCCCGCGCGCCGCCACGTCCCCCGGCTCCGCCGGATCCACCCCCGCCCGACGGCCGCCCCCCAAACCCACCACCGGGACGACCACCGCGCCCGGGCGGGCCAGACCGCCCCTCCCCCCTCGCGCCCCCGAAACCTCCGGAACCCCCGCTCCCCCCGCGCGAACCGCCGCCCGACCCTCCGCCCGAACGGCTGGGAGGCCCTGATCGACCGGGCCTGCCGGTGCCTTGACGAGATGGTTTGCCGGGGGGGGGTGGGGTCACGGCCGCAGTGTACAGGGGCTGACCATCTGCCCGCGTCAGCCAGATAAAGCGTTTCACCCCGCCGGGCTATACTCCGAACTTCCCAGACCCGATGCTGTTCGGGTCAGGTTCGCACGTCGGCGGGCGGCCGCTCGGGCCCCCACTGCATCCGATTCGTTTGCCCCGAGGAATCTCAGTGACGACCATGACCACCATGTCTTCCAAGCCCTCCTCCTCCGCTCCCGCCCCCTCTTCCCCCGCAGGGGCACTCCTCGGCGCGCCCTCCAGCACCGCCCACCTCTACCGCTCGCCCACCCCCGTCGGCGGCAAAACCCAATACACCCTCTCCGCCAAACTCCCCGTCGAGACCCTCAAGTCTTGGCTCTACGACCTCATGCTCATCCGTGAGTTCGAGCTCAAGACCATGGCCGCCTACCAGCAGGCCAAGATCGGCGGCTTCTGCCACATCTACATCGGGCAGGAAGCCTGCGTCGTCGGCCCCTTCGCCGC
>CAYZFW010000714.1:0-1440 GCA_964477615.1 uncultured Phycisphaeraceae bacterium
CAGGGCAGTGGTGGTCTAACCGCTCGGGGTTTTGATGCCGTGATGAAAATCCTCCCGACAACCACGAGGTGGTGGTGGTCGAGACGATGCGGGAGCGGAAGCGGCTGCTGGAACACCGCGGCGACGCGATGATCGTGCTCCCCGGCGGGCTGGGTACCTTAGAGGAGTTTTTCGAGGTGCTGGTTGGGCGGCTGCTGGGCGAACACCACAAGCCGATTGTGATCCTGAACCCGCTCGATCCCGACTCCGCCGACGCCGCCGGAAACTCTCGCTTCTACGATCCGATGCTCTCGATGATCGACCACATGGCCCGCTCAAAGTTCGCCAAGCCCGGCGTGAAGGAGTTGTTCACGGTGTGCCCCGACGCGGCGTCGGTGGTGCGGGCGCTGGACGAGGCGGAGCGCTCGCCGCGCGTGAAGGCGGATACGAAGCGGCTGGTGCCGTCGTCGTGAGGGAAAGGCACGAGGCGAGAGGCGTTCGGCATGAGAAGGGAAGGAACGGGGATTGAGGGCGTTTGTGCATGGGATTGACTTCGGTGCGAACCCGTCCGGTGTTTGATCTGCCCGTGCCGCCGGGGCCGCCAGCGGCGCTGGGGGTGATCGCCGCGGGCGGGCGGCTGCCGATCCTGGTGGCTGAGGGGATGCGTGCGGCGGGGCACCGGGTGATCGGGCTGGGGTTGGCCGGGCAGTACCCACGGGAATTCCCCGGGCTGTGCGACGACTTCACGCAGGCGGGCCTGCTGCGGATCGGCGGGTGGGCGCGGAAGCTCAAGAAGATGGGCACCCACCACGCCGCCATGGTCGGCAAGGTGGACAAGGCCAATCTCATGCACAACAAGGCGTCGCTGGTCCGCTTGCTCCCGGACTGGCGGACGGCGAAAATGTACTGGTCGCTGGGACGCCAACGCGACCGGCGCAGTCATCTCATGCTCTCGCTGGTGGCGACGGAACTCGCCGGCGAAGGGGTCCACCTCATCGATACCACGCTGCACATCCCGAATCACATGGCGACCGCGGGCGTGATGACCAAACGCCAGCCCACTTCGGCGCAGTTCGGGGACATCGAGTTCGGCTGGGCCATCCTGAAAGACTTCCTGACGCTGGACATCGGGCAGGCCATCGCGGTGCGCGGCCGGGACGTGGTCGCCGCCGAGGCCGTCGAGGGAACCGATCGGATGATTGAGAGGGCCGGGCAGCTCTGTTCACCCAAGCACGCGACCGGGTGGACGTTGCTGAAGGGGGCCCGCACAGGACACGACCGGCGCAGCGATGTCCCCACCATCGGCCCCGACACGGTCCGCGCCCTGCACCGCGCCGGCGGACGCTGCATCGCGCTGGCGGCGGGAGAGGTGATCATCGTGGACAAGGCGGAGACGCTGGCGCTGGCGGACTCGCTGGAGGTTGCAGTGGTTGGGGTGTAGGGTGGGGGTTCGGGGTTCGG
>CAYZFW010000715.1:0-1439 GCA_964477615.1 uncultured Phycisphaeraceae bacterium
GGCGATCATGATGTGAACGAGGGGAAGGTCAAGACAGCCTCAGGGGGCCCGGTGGAGCTCGCGCCAGAGAAGGAGGCGATCGCCGCCGGGTTCGCCATCGGGTACGTGAGCCCGATGTCAATCAAGGGCCGCAATGATGTGCTGCTCCTGATCGATCCCGACGCCGCCCCCGTCAGCGAAAAGCCCTGCTTCTGGGCCACCGGCGCCGACAAGAAGGACCACCACGTCAAGTACTTCAACTGGAAGCGCGATGTGGGCGAGACGCTGCTCAATGACGCAAGCAAAGTGAAGGTCGCCGACGTTCGCAACGCCATCGAAGGCGATCCATCGCCAAAGGTCCCCGGCTCCAAGCTCGTCGCCAAGCGCGGCATCGAGGTCGGCCACATCTTCAAACTCGGCACGAAGTACTCCGACGCGATGGACTTCCGCATCCTCAACGAGAAGCAGGAGCGGCAGAGCGTCATCATGGGCTGCTACGGCATCGGCGTCTCCCGCACCATGGCCGCGTGCGTCGAGATGAGCCACGATGAGAACGGCATCAAGTGGCCGCTGCCGATCGCCCCCTACCACGTCATCATCACGCCGATGAGCGTCGACCCGACCAGCGCGGCGATGAAAGCCGCGTGCGAACTCTCCGGCGCGCTCAGCCGCGCAGGGTTCGACGTCCTCGTCGACGACCGTGACGAACGCCCCGGCGTGAAGTTCAAGGACGCCGACCTCATCGGTATCCCGATCCGCCTGACCATCGGAGACAAGGCCCTGGCCGAGAACTCGGTCGAGTTCAAGCTCCGCTCCGACACGCAAAGCAAGGGCGAGCTGGTGAAGATGGACGCCGTGGTGAACAAGTGCCTCGCCGCCGCGAGCGGCTGATCGGCGCACGCGGACACAGTTCAGACGGGTGCCGGGGTACGGCGTCCACGCCGTGCCCCGACCCAGCGCACATCATCCACGCCGGGGCACGGCCAACACTCCGAACCCGCACCCCTGCCCAAACTCATCCCGACTCGCGCAACCAAATGACCTCACCCAACCCCAACTCGCCAAAGCCCGCACCCGCCAGCCAGCCGCCCGAGCCGGAATCCCCCCACCGCCTCGAGCAGCAGCGCCGCGAGAACCGAGAAGCACTGCGAACGCTCGGCCTCGACCCCTACGGCCAGCGGACCACCGGTCTGCTCGACATCGCCTCCGCACGCGGGAAGTACAACGCCGAGGCGGACGCCGCCCACCAGGCCGCAATGGCCGCAGCGAAGGCCACCCCCGGCACCACGGTGGAAGACCACCGCGCCGTGGTCAAGGTCGCCGGGCGCGTGGTGCTGAAGCGCGACGGCGGGAAGCTCATCTGGCTGCAGGTCCGCGACCACACCAGCGGCCCGGAGCGGGCCGCGGACGCCGGCGAGGCCAGCGCCGCCGAGAGCGCCATGGTGAAGGATCTCCAGATC
>CAYZFW010000716.1:0-1435 GCA_964477615.1 uncultured Phycisphaeraceae bacterium
CTCCATCGTTCAGGTAGAAGCGCAAAGCGGGCGGCTGCGGCTCTTCGCCGCTCCCACCGCCTCCACCTCCCCCGCCACCGCCACCCTTGCCGTCGGTGAGGTCGGGCGGCAGGTCGCCCTTGCTGATGATCGCGAGGTCAAGGTCGCCGTCGGCATCGATGTCCGTGGCGGCCAGGTCGGCGGCGCGGATGCCGATGTCGGAGACGATCGGAAGGTTGAAACCACGCCACGAGCCGTCGGGGTTCGTGCCTTTGTTCAGCACGACGAGGAGCTGGCCCGGATTGACGTTGCCGGAAAGAACAGGCACACCGACGGTGACCACCGCGGCCACGTCGACGAACCCGTCGCCGTTGAAATCACCAGCCACCGCGCGGGCCGGGGACGCGGGGATGTTCGCAGCGCCTTCGGTGCCGTCGCCGATGTTCGGCTGGGGCGGCAGCAGGTCGGCCACGACGCGCACGCTGGCGTTGTTGCGCTCACCGACGGGCACCGGATCGGGATAGACCACGCGCAGACGCAGGTCGTTCCCGATGGCGGGGGTGAAGAAAACCAGGTCGAACTGGCCCGAGAGCGACGTGGCCTGCAGGATCACCGCGTCGAGCTGCCCCGGCAGCGGCTGGTAGTCAGAGATGGTTCGGACGACGAGGGTGCCGCCGAGGGCCGCGTGGCCCTGGATGAAGAGCGTGTCGTTGTTCTCGCTGGGGCCGACGATCTCGGCCTCGAGCACGCCGCCGAAGGGCTGGCCGAAGCCGCCCGCGCGCGACTGGACATAATCGCCGCGGATGAGCAGCGACGAGGCGACGCTCTCGAAGAGTTTCAGGGTGCCGGCGTTGGAGACATCACCTTCGATGACGCCTGCGGCATCCACAAGCCCGCGGGGCAGCACGAACACGCCGCTTTCCGCGAACAGCCTCGCGGTGGGGAACATGACGAGCGCCGGGCGTTCAAACTGCGGGAGGAACGCACCGCCAACCGTGACGGGGCCGACGGAGGTGATGGTGCCGGGGGAGTAGAGGATGCCGCCGCGCTCGCCGAGGCCGATGTCGAGCCCTGCGCTCCCGAGGTTGATCGGGGCGGGGCTGGCCTGAATGGACACCCAGTCACCCACCTGCATGCCGCGCATGAAGACGGGTGCGTCGATGGTCAGTCCGTAGCTGGTCTGCACTTCCTCGCGGTCGCTGCGGGGGACGCCGATGAAGTCAATGTCAAAGACCGCGATGTCATCCTCGCCCGGGGCGGAGGTCGGCTCGAAGAACGCGCCGTCAAACGTCAGCCAAGGCCCCGGGGCGAAAGCCCCACCTTCGGGGTTCGACCAGAACTTCAGCCCGGCGAACGGTCCCTCGCCCGTGGCGAGCACGGGCGTACAAGTTCCGGCTCCGACGATGAGCGCAAGGATCGCGTTCTGGCGGCTGGGCATGGGGACTCTCTCCTCCGA
>CAYZFW010000717.1:0-1434 GCA_964477615.1 uncultured Phycisphaeraceae bacterium
GGTGATCGTGACGGCGGCGCGGGTGGCGCCGGCGATGGATCGACCCCGCCGCCCGCCGACGGCGCGGCCCCCGCGGGCGGCGACAGCGCGGCGGGCCCCAACGGCGCGTTCGTCCTCACCATGGTCATCGATTCGCAGCTCGAATCGGGCGACCTGCCCTTCCTCAACGACTCCGTCCTGACGTGGCTGCAACGCAACGCCAAGCGCGACGGCGTGCCGTACACGATTGTGAAATCGCCCAAGGTCGAGGACGTGAAGGCCGTCGAGACCGCAGCGAAAGAGAAGCCCGCTTCCGGAACCCCGGGCCCCACGCCCGGTGCGAACGACGACCGTGACGGGCGCGGCGGAGGAAATGCTGGGGGTGGCAGAGGGCAACCGCCCAGACCGGGAGGCGGCGCTCCCCCCGGCGGAGGCTCCGGCACCGGGGCGCAGACCATCGACCAGCTTGCGCCGCTCCCGGCCCCGACGCCCCGGCTTGATCCCCAGAAGAAGACCCGCACCTACACGCTGCAGTGGGTGGTGCAGGTGACGCCCCCCGCCGCTCCCGGCGCGGAAGGCACTGAAGGCACCGAGGGTGCGCCCGCCGGCGCGGGAGAGGAGAAGCAGTCGTGAAGAACCTCGTCCCGTGGCTCAAAGCGAATCTGATCTCGGCCATCGCGCTGACTGTGGCGGTCATCGCGCTCCCTGTGGCGCTGTTCTTCAGCGGCTCGTGGAACGCGAGCATCAAGAAGACGGTGGGCGATGATGTTTCCGCCGCCGTGGGCAAACTGCAGGGTCTGCGCGTGGACTACGCGCTGCCCGCGGTGGTGCCCGGTCAGCAGGCGTGGAGCCTGCCCAAGACCGAGCCCAACGCGCCGACCACCGAGGCGGTGGTGGCGGAACTCAAGCGCATCGCCGCCGAGAGCACGAGCGTGCGAGATCTAACGTTCGAGCGCAACAAGGCCGGCAAGGGGCTGATGGTCGAGGGGCTGTTCCCCCAGCCCGCCGATGAGAGCTCTCGCGTCCGACTGCTCACCGACTTGGTGAACGAGCGGCCCCGCGCGACCGAGCGCCTGCTCAAGGACGCCGGCGCGGGTGGCCCGCCCGAGAGCGAGAAGATCCAGGCCCAGCTCCAGACCGCCAAGGAGAACGAAGAGCGGAAGCGCACCGGTGCCCGCGTCGATCAGGCGATCTCCGAAGAAGAGCGCAAGCAGATCACCGATGCCCTCGCGGCGTTGCGCCTCGAGCAGTACCAGCGTGCCGCCAGCGGCGTGCGTTTCTTTGCCGATGTGTCAGCCTTCGCCGCCGCCGATTCCGGCAATACGCGGGGAAACCGCGGTTCCGGCGGCGGGCCGGGTTCAAGCGGTGTCGGGGGATCGGACAACGCCTCGGCCAGCAACCTCCCCACCCTCCCCGAGGCATGGGACTGGCAGATGACCCATTGGGTGCGCCAGG
>CAYZFW010000718.1:0-1415 GCA_964477615.1 uncultured Phycisphaeraceae bacterium
GGGACGCGGCGGTGGGGGTGGCGGGGGTCGGGGGTCGGGGGGGCGTATCTTAGGGGGGCCGGGCCCGCCCGACCTGGGCTTGCCACGATCCCGGATTCGACGTGTCAAAGCGCGGCAGGCCGGTCATCCACGCGCGGGAAAAGTGACGAAAGTTGCGCGACCGGGCCGAGATTGTGGGTCATGCGGCGCGGAGCGCCGTTTCTGCCTCGGCATGGCCGCCGGGGCGTGCGGTCAGGATGACCAACCGATGAGCCCCCACGCGCACCAACCCGGCGATGACTGGCTGCCCGAGGTGATCGGGCTGCTGGACGAGCAGCGCGGCAACTTCCGCGCTTTGGACGCTCTGGGACG
Organism: uncultured Phycisphaeraceae bacterium; assembly: GCA_964477615.1. Classification (GTDB taxonomy): domain Bacteria; phylum Planctomycetota; class Phycisphaerae; order Phycisphaerales; family UBA1924; genus JAFLCM01. Next base: position 352 of record CAYZFW010000718.1, read on the forward strand.
GCAACAGACCAAGTGTGTGGGGGCGGGGGAGACCGAGCGTCTGCTGGGGGTGCTCGCGGAAAAGCAGAAGGTGGTGGAGCGTGTGCAGGGGGTGAACGCACGCCTTTCGCCGTTCATGTCGGATTGGCAGGGGCGCGTGGCGTCGCTGCCCGAGCGGTCGCGCGTGCTTCTGCGTTCGCACACGGACGAACTGGAATCCCTGGCGCGCGAGGTTCACGCCCGCGATGACGCCGACCGCGCGGCGCTGGAGTCACAGAGCAAGGTCATCTCCGATGAACTGGCGACGACCGCGCGGGCGAAAGGTGCGGCGCGGGCGTACGGCATGCCGGGGGGCGCGTCGGGCGGTGGGGGCGGGGGCAGTGGCGGGATCGGTGGGCTCTTTGGAACCGGTGGGATCGGCGGCGGGGCGGGGAGCACCGGGGGTTCGGTGGCTCCGCGATTCCAGGACCGGAGGGGATGATGAGCGCCGCCGTGGAAGCAAAGGTGACGCTCGGGAAGGCGCGGCGAAAGCCCGCGGCGGTGGTCAGCACCTCGCCTGTGCCGGAAGTGGGCGCGGTCCGTGGGCACCGGACGCTTTCGGAGTCCGATCTCGCGGAACTGTTGACGACGTTCAATGAGACAACCGGACGACTGCAGGCGGCGCACGAGAAGCTCTCGGCGGAAGTCGCACGGCTCGAGAAGGAACTTCGCGGGGCCAACCGTCAGCTGCGCCGGGCGCGCCAGCTCGCGGCCCTGGGCGAGATGGCCGCGGGCATCGCCCACGAGGTGCGCAACCCGCTGGGATCGATCAAGCTCTACGCGAAGGTGCTGTGCGAGGACCTCGTGACAATGCCGGAGCAGGCGTCGGTGGCGGGGAAGATCATGGGCGCGGTCGACCGGCTCAACGCCGTCGTAGGCGACGTGCTGAGTTTCTCGCGGGAGATGACACCGAGGACCGCAGCAATCATCGCATGGGATGTCGTGGAGCCAGCGGTGGAATCATGCCGCGAGGTGGCGGGGCGGCTGGGGGTGGAGGTCATCGCCGACGCGGCAGCGCTGGCGGGCACGCGGCTCTACGCCGACGC
>CAYZFW010000719.1:0-716 GCA_964477615.1 uncultured Phycisphaeraceae bacterium
GTCGCGGAGCCAGAAGTCCTTGAACAACTTCGTGAGACCCTGGGCGATGACGACGGGGGCTTCGTTCATGTGGGGTTCGTCCGGGGCGGGCGAGAGATCACTGCTTCTCGGCCGGGAGCAGGCCCGCTTCCATCGCGGCCTTCCAGGCGGGGTTCTCTTCGAGGAGTTTGCGCTGCGCGGCGGACTGTTGGCCGCGGGCGATGTCGGGGTCCTCGCTGAGGCGCAGGACATACTTCGCCACGTCTTCGGGGAGCATCAGCGACTGGACGAGGTTGGAACTGGTAAAGGTCTTCATCGCCTCGGACCATTCGCGCGCGATGAAGATGCGCGGGTTGGCGAGGTACTGCTCGCGCTTGGCGATGAACGCCGAGGCGCGGGACTGGGCGTCGCGCTCCACCGTGGAGCGGTACGACTCGGCGTCGGCCATGAGGGCCGAGACCGCGCCCTTGACCGAGAGCTCGGTGGCACCCTTGAAGGTGCGGCCGTTCACGGTGAGTGTCTCGCCCTTGAAGGTGCCGTCGAAGAGCGCGTGGAGCGTGGTGAGGGTGGCCTCGGCCCCGGCGCTGTCACCGGCGTCGGTCTGTCGCTCGTACTCGTCCATCAGCGCGAGCACCACGGGGTACGCCGAGCCCGCGGCCGAACTCAGCATCGCGGCGCGGAACTTCTCCGCCGTCTCGCGATCGGTGGCGGCCTTGCTCTCGGCGGTCTGCACCGCC
>CAYZFW010000719.1:726-1408 GCA_964477615.1 uncultured Phycisphaeraceae bacterium
CGCAGGGCCTCGGGCGTCTCGTCGCGGAGCGAGACCGTGTCGATGCGAAGCCCGCTGGCCATCTCGTCGAGCGTCGACTGCGCGGCACGCCGGACGCGGTCCTCGATCTCGGACCCCACCGCGCCCGCGCCGCCGGCGGTGCCCGCGTTGGCGCTGTGGCGTTTCAGGATGTCGTCCAGCGTCACCTCGGCGATCACCATCACGGCAGCGCGTTCCACCGCGGCCTTGACCAGCGCCGTCTCCTGACCCTCGGCGAGAGCCTGGATCAGTTCGGCGGGGTTCTCGCGGTGGTACGTCACGCCGAAACGGGCGTGCGCGAGGTTCGAGTCGCCGGTGATCAGCGAGCCGTCGACGCCGGGGCGGAGGATGTCGCCCGAGCCGAGCTCACCCGGCGGCAAGCGCAACTGCTCGGGCGAGAGCCGCGGGTAGAAAGACTCGTCGACGTTCATCTGCTGCTGCGAGGTGCCCACCTTCATGATCTGCCCGAGCGGATACGGCAGGCTGAAGTGGACTCCCGGCTCGAGGTCGGCGGCGGTGAGTTTGCCGAGCGTCACGCGGACGCCCTTCTCGGCCTGATCGACCTTGCGCACGCCACTGAAGGCGAACAGCGCAATCAGCACCACCATGACCACCTGGAGGAGGCGGTAGGTGAGGCGGAGGGCATCAGCGAGGCACTTGTTGG
>CAYZFW010000720.1:0-1403 GCA_964477615.1 uncultured Phycisphaeraceae bacterium
GGTGAAGCGGTAGTCGAGGATGTAGCGCTCGTCGCCCAGATTGCGCGTGGGGACGGCGACGGTCAGCAGGTCGTCGGGGCGCACCACAATCGGCGCGTCGTAGCCCAGGCTGTTCATCAGTTCAGGGTGGCTCATCACGATGCGCGGGTTGTTGTCCGGAGCGGCGACTGGGTCGGCTCGCCCGGCGTAGGGACGCGGGTCGCTGGTCTTGCAGCCGGTCAGCGCGCAAGGCGCAAGCGTAAGGGCGAGAAGCGAGACGGTGAGAACGGAGCGACTGAGGCGAGAGTTCATGGGTTTCGTCCTTTGGTTCAGATGGTGGTTGTGCGGGCTGTGCGTACGTGTGCTTGTGCGAGAGACCGAGACAGAGAACTTCAACTTCCGAAGCCGCCGCTAAGTCTCCCGAGGCGAAGTGGCGGATGTGCGAAGAGGCCTGGGTCTAGGGCGGAGTGCGTGCGTCGAGTTCCCGCCCCCACGCCTCGCGGGCCTCGTCGTCGGCGTCGCGGATGTCGATGGAGCGCTGCGTGCCCCACGACGTCACGGGCCACGTGGGCACGCCGTGCGCGGTGAGGGAGCGGACGTAGAGCACGCTGGGCGCGGTCGGCGTTCCAGGCCTGGCCAGCGGGATCGAGATCGGGGCCGAGCGGTTCGAGGCGAACGAGACGTTGACGTCCGCGCCCTGCGGCGGGAGTTCGAGCGCCGCGACGAACACCTCGCCCGGGATGAGCTCGTTGTGGCGCGTATCGGCGTTCGAGAGTAGTTTCATCAGCAGCCCCGCGCCCGCGACGGCGAGACCGGCGATCTGTGCGCCCTTGTCCTCGCTCGCCGCGGCGGTGGTCACGCCGCCCACCACCATCACCGTGCCCAGGCCGCTCTTGAATGTCCGCGCGTCCTCGAGGTTGTTCCAGCGGTAGTCGGCGCTCATCGCGTTCACACTCGCCGCGGGGCGGAGCGAGATCGCCCCGGCACCGGCGATGCTCACGCGCATGTCGCCCGCCGGGCCGTCGCGGGCGGTCCAGCGGGTACGGGCGTCGTCTTCGCCGTAGGACTCCTTGCGCGGGCCGCGCCCCCATTCGACGATGAGGATGCAGTTGAAGCGCCGTGATTTCACGGCGTCGACCACCGGACGCAGACCGCTGTTGAGTGTGAGCGCGCGGTCGAGGGCCTCGTCGTGCTCACCCAGCACGGTGTTGGCGACGCCCTCAAGGAGGTAGCCCAGCGCGAACGTGCTCTCGATCAATTTCACGCCCTCGCGCCGGAACCGGTCCTTCGCTTCGGGATCGGCGGATTGGAAATCAGCGAGGCGGCGCGTGCTGGCGCGGGCACACACGCGGACGTTCTCCCAGTCGCCGCGCAGGGCGCTGGCCCACGCCAGGGCGGTGTAGGTCATTGCCTGCTCGAAGGGC
>CAYZFW010000721.1:0-1402 GCA_964477615.1 uncultured Phycisphaeraceae bacterium
GGGGGTGTGGGGGGGAGGGTGAAGAGCCGGTGAGCGAGGCGAGAGCACCAGTGTAATCGCGCGAGGACGGCGCTCGTGGCATGTCCGTTTATTCCGGGCGTAGCGGACGTACCGGCGCGTCGTGTCGGATTGGATGGCGCCGGGCGGAAATGGGGTTGCCGGGGCGGATTTTGGGGCGAGTGTGTTGGGTGGAGCGCTGCGCGCCCCGTGCGCACGGGGTGCGCGGGCTCCGTCTTCGCGTGCTTTCGGCTTGGACGCCGGGGCAAGCGGGGGCACGCCAGTTGACTGATCTGGAAGACGAGGAGAGCCGTGGACATGGACGTCACGCAACGGGGGATCTCGGCACGGGCGCTGTTGGCCTCGGCGGGGCTGGCGCTGCCAGTGGCGGCGCTGGGGCAGGCGAACACGCCGCCGGCGCCGATCACGAGTTTCAGCGCGTGGCGGAGTGTGGCTCTCTCGGCGGGGTTGGACGTGCGCACGACGGGATTCGACAACCTCGCCGAGGGCGAACTGTGCGATACATGTGTTCACAAGCCCTCGGCGCTGCTGAGCGGGCTGGGGTTCACGTCGGTCTCGGGTCGGAACCCGGGCGTTGATTACTTCGGAACGCCGAGTGCCGCGACGCGCGTGTTCGTCGACAACCCCACGACGCCAAACTCTTATGTTCCGGGACCCATCGTGTTTGCGAACTCTGATGGCGGGACCAACCCGGACCGCTTCGTCCTCCGACCGGTGACCGTGGGCGCGAACGGTGCGGCGTTGCAGGAGGGTGGACAGCTTGAATCCGGGCGCGTCGCGTTTACTCCGGGGAATGATGTCTACGCCGTGGCGTTTGATCTGATCGATGTCGAGCGAGCCGGGACGGTCATCCATGTTCGATTCGGTCCGGTGGACGCTCCGACCTATGAGTTCAACTACGCCGTGCCTCTGGGCGTCGACAACCAGAGGCAGTTCTTTGGCTGGGTTTTCAATCAACCGGTGTCGTTTGTTCAACTGTCGCTCGGGAGTTTCACGACAGCGGACGGCGCGGTGCTCGGTGCCGTGTCGACGGCGATCGCGCCGCCCCCGCCCCCGCCCCCTCCTCCTCCACCACCACCTCCGCCTCCTCCGCCCCCGCCACCTCCGGTGCCGGGCTGCCCCGGTGATTTCACGGGGAACAACTTCGTCAACGTCGAGGACCTCACGGTGCTGCTGGCGAACTTCGGCCGGACCGATGGGGCGCGGGACTTCGAGGGCGACACGAACAACGACGGCAACGTGACCACCGACGACCTGCTGACCGTTCTCGGCGCGTTCGGTCGAGGCTGCGGCGAGCCCCCACCGCCGCCTCCACCGCCTCCGCCACCTCCTCCTCCGCCGCCTCCGCCGCCTCCACCTCCACCGCCGCCGCCACCTCCTCCGC
>CAYZFW010000722.1:0-1397 GCA_964477615.1 uncultured Phycisphaeraceae bacterium
GTGCCCGCGCGGGCCACCGAGATGTTCTCGACGAGTGTGGACGGGCAGACCTCGATCAAGCTGCACGTGCTGCAGGGCGAGCGTGAGATGGCCGCGGACTGCCGCTCGCTCGGCGAGTTCCACCTCCGCGGCGTGCCGCCGATGCCCGCCGGGATCCCGCAGATTCAGGTCGAGTTCCTCGTCGACACCTCGGGCGTGCTGAACGTCTCCGCGGTGGAGCGGCGGAGCGGGACACGGGCGACGCTGCAGGTGGTGCCGGCGCACGGGCTCTCGCGCGAAGAAGTGGACCGCATGGAATCCGAGAGCCTGCGCCACGCCCGCGAGGACATGACGCGCCACCGCGTGGTCGACCTCGTGGCCAACAGCAGGCTCGATCTCAAGTGGATCGGCGACCGGTTGACCAAGATGGGCCACTTGCTGGAGCCGGCCTACCGCGCCGAACTCGACGCATCGCGCGCCGTCCTTTCGGCGTTCATTGAGAAGGCCGAAGCGGACTGGTCGAGCGTCGACGCGAACGCATTTCACCACGCGAAGGAGCACCTCGACCGCACCAGCATGCGCATGCACGAGGTGAGCATCGCGGAGTCGCTGCGCGAGGGTTCCGCGTAAGAGTCGTCTGCTCCCGGCGATGCCCTCGCCTGAGGGCCACCACCGCAGGGTGACCGTGGAAGCGCGATTGCTTCCCTACCATGCCCATATGAAGACGATCAAGACCCGCAACTCGCTCCCCGCCGCGGTTCGCACGAAGGTGTGCGCGCTGTTGAACGCCCGGCTGGCCGACGCCGTGGACTTGTCCTCTCAGTGCAAGCAGGCGCACTGGAATGTGAAGGGGCCGAGCTTCATCGCACTGCACAAGTTGTTTGATGAGGTTCACGACACGGTCGAATCGGGCGTGGACGAAGTGGCCGAGCGGATCGTCCAGCTCGGCGGCGTCGCGGCGGGCACGGTGCGGAACGCCGCGAAGGCGTCCACGCTGAAGGAGTTCCCGTCGGGGCCTCTGTCGGGCGATGAGGCCTGCGAGGCGCTGAGTGAACGATTGGCGGCGTTCGGCGCGTCACTGCGCAGGGCGATCGACGCCGCCGACGAACTGGGCGATGCCGATACCGCAGACCTGTTCACGGGATTTTCACGCGGCGTGGACAAGGCGCTGTGGTTTGTCGAGGCTCACCTGCAGGGGTGAGGCCCTTCTCTCGGTGCGTGCGGACGATGTCTCGTGCCGCTCACGCTCACGGCCTGAAGAGGCGAACAACCTTCTTCTGAAGGTCTGTCAGGTCGGCGCGGATGAACACGGCGTTCACCTCAAGCCAGCCGCACATGACATAGGGCTGTGTGCTCATGTACTCGCGGAGCGCGGCGTCGGCCCCGCGTGAGTTGTCTTCGAGCAGCAGCACTTTCGG
>CAYZFW010000723.1:0-1393 GCA_964477615.1 uncultured Phycisphaeraceae bacterium
ATCTCGAAGGCGAAGCGCTGGCCTTCGTACATGAGGCCGGGCGCCCACCGCAGGTCCTGGTCGCCGTTGGTTTCGTAGAGGTAGTTGAGTTCGGCGGTGACGTACCACGCGCCCGTGGACTCGCTGGTGTAGCGGTCGGGGAAGATGCGGTAGAGGTAGGCAGAGTTGGCGCGGAAGGCGTCGGCGGGGCCCATGCCGCCTTCGGTGTTGTCGTAGCCGCTGCCGGTGGTGTTGAGTTGGTAGTGGACGTCCTGGTTGAAGCCGTGGCGGCCTCGGACGATGGTGACGACGGCGCCGATGTGGGGGTTGACGGACTGGGTGGAGAAGTCCTTGTCGTCGCCGGAGGCGAAGGTGGCGCCGGCGAGGAGTGCGGCGCGGACCGTGTCGATGCCGCCGGAGTCGTCCTTGTAAAAGCGCCATTTGAGTGTGGCGTCGAAGTCCTGAACGCCGTGGTCGGAATCGGTGCCGCCGCCCTTGAGATGATCGGTCTCCCAGACGGGGGTGAAGTCGAAGCGGATGGAGAGGGCGCGTGCGAGGCCGTATTGGAGGCTGTGGCCGAACTCGATCTTTTCGCTGTATTCGACGGCCCGTTCACCGTCTTTGGCGGGCTCGCTGCCGTAGCGGGAGAAGTGGAGCTGGGCGCGGTAGACGGAGGTGCCCCGGGAGGGCATGGTGGCGGCCTCGGTGTACATGGCTTCCTGGGCACGGGCGCGGGGAACGATGAGGAGGGTTGCGGCGAGGGTGATAAGGAGGATGGGGATGCGGTTGGGCATGGTGGGAGGCTTGTGGTGGGGAGGCTCGCCCATTTCATGGGCGGGGGTGGACTGCTCATATGCACATCAAACGCCGCAGCTCTGGCGATCATGTTCGGCCGGTGTCTCAGGCCATCTTGTTGGTCAACGGCGAGACCAAGTGATGATTGATGTGCCAAGGGCCTCTCACGTCTTGGTGAGTTGCCAATGGCACGAGGTTTGGGGGTACTTGGTGGTGAGCGCGGGTCGGGTGTTCAGCGCTCTTCGATCTTGACCAGTGTGAACCCGGCGTCTTCGACGGCCTCGCCGAGGGTGTGGGGGCTGGGGTGCTTGGCGCCGGGGAGGAGGCCGAGGGTGACTTTGCCGACGCCGAGGTCGACGGCGACGGTGCTCACGCCGGGGACGCGTTCGAGTTGCATGTTGATGTTGGTGGCGCAGAGGGGGCAGCCCATGCCGTTGACGTAGAGGACGGCGGAATCGGCGGCGATCGCGGCCTTGCTCTGGGCTTTGGCGATGTCCTCGGGGGTGACGCTGTGGTTGATGGGCTTTTCTTCGTAGACCTCGCCGTTGGGGCCGGTCATGGTGGCGGGCTTGCTGCCGGTGCCGGAGCAGGCGGGAAGGGAAACGAGGGCGGCGGCGGA
>CAYZFW010000724.1:0-1392 GCA_964477615.1 uncultured Phycisphaeraceae bacterium
GACGATGCGGGCGTGGCTGGGGCTTGGCGAAGTGGAGGCGGACCTGGGCGAAGAGACCCGGTCGGTCGAGGCGTACGAGAAGGCGGTCGAGAGCGTGCGTGCGGGGTGGATGAAGGCCGCGGGGTCGAAAGAGAACGAGAGCGCGAAGAAAGACGGGGCAGCCCTCGGTTCGAAGCTGGCGGCGGAGATCGATGAATCGCTGGGCCAGCGCTTCCGCGACCGTTTGCAGAAGAAGGAGTTTGAGGCGGCGGCGAAGTACGCCCAGCTCGCGGAGCGGCTGTTCCCGGCGGACAAGGCACCCCCGGAAGTGCCGCTGCGGCTTGCGGAGATCAACCGTGCGGCGGCGGAGGCGATCATCCCGCCGTCGATGCGCGAAGCGGGTGAGCCGCCCGATCTGTCGATGATTGATCCGGTGTCGCGCGAGGAGGCCAAGCGGCGCTTCTACGAGGCGGCGATGGCGTACCAGCGTCACGCCAAGGCGGGGCTGATCTCGGACCCCGAGGGGGCGCTGAGCAGTCTGTGGCTGAGCGCCGACTGCTACGACCAGGCGGGCGAGCAGGACCGCGCGGTCGAGGGGTTCACGCAGTACATCCAGGCGCAGCAGGAAGGCCCGCGGCGGCTTCTGGCGCAGTACCGGCTGGCCCGGGCGCTGCAATCGATGGGGCAGTTCAAGAAGGCCGTGCCCTTATTCGAGGACATCGTGGAGCACGCGCCGGTGAGCGACGAGGCCACGATGAGCCTCATCCCCCTGGCGCAGTGCTACCTGTTGGCCTCCGAGGATGCCGACCACGCCAAGGCCGAGGCGAAGCTGCTGCAGATCGTCGAGGGCAAGCAGTTCGAACCTTCGGCCCGCCAGTTCCGCACGGCGGTGATCGAACTCGGGCGCATGTACCGGCGCGTGGGCGAATATCCCAAGGCGATCGAGCGGCTGAGCGAGGCCGTGGAGCGGTACAAGGACCTGGAGAAGGACCCGGCGGTGCAGAGCGCGCTGGCGGATTCGTACCGGCTGTCGGCGGGGGTGATCGGGGAGCAACTGAAGAGCGCTATGCCGCAGAACGAGCGGGCGCGGCTGAGCCGGCTGCGGCGTGAGCGGTTGGAGGAGGCGCTGTCGCTCTACGACCGCGTCCGTGAACTCATGGAGCCGATGGACACGCGGCGGATGAGCGAACTCGAGAAGATCACGCTCCGCAACGCGATGTTCTACCGCGGCGACTGCGCGTTCGATCTCGGCGCGTTCCACAAGGACGATGTGCAGGTGTCGCGCGGGTACTACCAGCAGGCGATCCGCTTCTATGACACCGCGGCCCAGCGCTACGCCGACGACCCGTCGAGCCTGGCCTCGATGATGCAGATCGTTTCGGCGTACGCGGCGCTGGGCCAGTGGACCGAGGC
>CAYZFW010000725.1:0-1391 GCA_964477615.1 uncultured Phycisphaeraceae bacterium
ATCAAGACCCGTGGAACCCAAGGGGCGAAGACGCATGAGCGGAGGGTATCCGCGTCGGCAGCCTCGCCCCATTCGTTCCCGGGGCTTTGGAGTCTGCTAGCACGCCGTGCCGAAGGCCGTCAGGAAGATCACGAGGTCGGCGGTGTTGACGGTGCCGTCGTTGTTCAGGTCGCCGCTGGTTCCCGGCGAGACGGCGGTCCCGAATGCCGCCAGGAAGACGGTGAGGTCCTGCGTGTTCACCAGGTTGTCGCCCGTCAGGTCCCCGGCGCACAGCGGGGGCACGCTGAGGTAGACCGCCGACGACATGTCCTGACGCGTGACGGGCGCGAACGACGAGCCACAAACATGCACGCGTGTGACGCCGTCGGGATGGACGGCGGTACGAACCCGCTGCCAATCGCCGCTGCGTCCGACCGTGGGGCCGAATCGGGCATCAAACAGGGTGGCACCGTCGGGGGCATGCTTGATCAGCCCCGCCGCGAAGTTGCCCGTCGTCAGGTACAGCCTCCCCGCCGTGTAGCTGTTCCCGGCGGAATCGGTGGCGACATCCCAGAAGAAATCGGTCCACGTCGGCACGCCGACGACGCGAGTCCAAAGTGGGTTCCCGCCCGAATCGAGCCGAACGACCGCGGCGTCCGAGTCGCCCGCTGCGGAGGTGAATGAGCCCACGCCGAGGATGTCGCCGTTGGGCGCAAGGGCCATCGAGAACAGGCTGTCCGCCTGGTTGGCGGGCCCACCCACGTTGCGGGTCCACTGCACGACACCCGAGGGGTTCACCTTGAAGAAGCCGAAATTCTGGTCGATGGTGTTGATGCCGTACGAGCCCCCCGCGACAATGTTGCCCGCGCTGTCAATCGCCACCGCGTCGGCCACGTCCGAGCCGAACGGCCCGGGTGCGCCGTACCGGCGCGTCCACTGATGCGTGCCCGAGGCATCAAATTTCATCAGCCCCATGTCGGTCCCGTCGCCCTCGCCGAAAATGCCCACGGCCCCCGCGATGTACACGCTGCCCGTCCCAGGCTCGACCGCGAGCGCCGAGGGGTTGAAGCCGTCGGCCCCGTTCGTGTAAAGCAACTGCACCAGCGGCGTCCCGGCGGCGTCCCACTTCAATAGCGTCGCACCGGGAACGCTGTTGAGCGTCAGAACGTCGGGACCGGTCATCCACACCGAACCGTCGGCGCTGACCTCCAACGCCTGCGGCGGAACGATACTGGTGTCGGTACGGAAATACGACCGCGTCCAAACGTGGTTGCCCGACGCATCAAGTTTCACCGCGTCCCACTGGGAGAAGTCCAGGAGCCCGGCCACCACCACGCCCCCGCCCACAGGGTCAAGCGCAATCAAATGCCCCGTCCCGTTCGTGCTCGGCACATGGGTGTAGGTCCACAGCC
>CAYZFW010000726.1:0-1382 GCA_964477615.1 uncultured Phycisphaeraceae bacterium
CCAGACCCACCACCGCGACGGCGGTCAGCGGGATCACGATCTTGGCCTGGGGGAACGTTGGGGTGTCGGGGATGTCGGCTTCCGAGATCGGTCGCACGCGGTTGGACCGCTGCTGCAGCATCGCCAGTTCGACCGTGCGGGCCTCGAACTCGGCCTTGAGCTTCAGCTTCTCCTCGCGGGTCTTCTCGAACTCCTTGTACTGCTTGATGGCGATGGTCGTATCGCGGAGCTGGTTCTTCGCCTCTTCGAGCCGGTCGTTCAGCTGCTCGAGCGCCGCGTTGGTGTTGTCGATCGTGTTCCGAAGCTGTTCGCGCTGGCTGGCGAACATCTCGGCCATCGTCCGTTCGATGACGGACGTCCGCTGCGCCTCGAGCTCCTGGAGAAGCCGCTGCGTCCGGCGCACCTGCACGTGCTCCTCGCCGAACTCCTGCTTGTCGGTGTTCAGCCGGGCCTGGATCTGCGCGATCTGAGACTTCAGTTCCTCCGCCGTGCGCGACTCCTCGGCGTCCTTGCGGATGCCCTCGGGGTACACCACACCGGCGGGGTTCTTCGCCAGCGATTCGTACGTGTCCAGCTGCTCCGAGGCCTTCGCCTTGGTGTCGCGGAGCTGCACCAGCTGCGGCTGCAGCTGCAGGATCTCCACGTACCGCTCGTTGTTCTGCTGTTCCAGCGTCGTGATCTGACGCTGCTGCAGCAGGTTCTCCATCTGGGTATCGAGGTTCCGAAGGTCGGCCTCGAGCTGACGCGACTTCTCGCTCGTCAGAGACAACAGACCCGAGGTCTCGCGGTTGGTCTGCTGGCGGTTGTCGTCGAGGTACACGTCCTTGATCGCGTTGGCGATGATCGCCGCGTCCTTCTTGTCGTGCGTGCGCACCTGAAACCGCATCAGCGCCGTCTCGGGCACCACGTACGAGCCGACGATCTTCCGGAGTTCCTTCAGCGCTTCGGCCGGGTCGTAGTTCCCGCTGCTCTTGAACGACTGTGCCCACTTCGTGTCGTCACGCACCTGGGGCTGCGCCACGGCCTTGTTCAGCACCACGTCGGAACGCAGCACGCTCGCCTGCGTTTCCATGTAGAGCTGGAGCTCTTCCTTCACCTGCGCCACCGCAGCGGCCGTGCTCGCGCTGCCTTCAGCAACCCGCGGCGGCGGTTTCACCTCGAATACCACATAGGCGGTGTACAGCGGGTAGACAAACAGCGACGCGAAGTGGACGATCACGCCCAGCAATGTCCCCAGCACCGCCGACAGCAGCAGCCACGGGTAGTACTGCTGGAGCACGCGGATGGGATCGATGGCTGGCGCGGCGCTCGGCGCGGGCGTGCTGGCCGGCGCCGGACGCGGGCCGGCAAGACTGGGGTTGGCGGGGATGCTGGTCATAGGT
>CAYZFW010000727.1:0-1369 GCA_964477615.1 uncultured Phycisphaeraceae bacterium
GTGGTCTGGGTGGTGGTCATGGGGCATCCTTCTTTCGTGGAGCGGGGTGATTTGGACGCCCCGGCGGCCGGGCACGTTGCCGGTGCTCGGAGCGAACACCCTTTGGATGCCGCAAATAGACTGACTGGTTCATCTATTCGATATTTTTCTGTAAATCATTGATGGACAATGACTCACGGACAGACCGTCATCCCTCGGCCGTAATCTGGGCCGAAGCAAGGGCGTCGGCCATCTTCCCGTCGGCGGGGCGCCGGGCGGTCACCTTGCCTGCCGCGACGTCGATCAGCACCACCTGCTCCTGCGGCCCCATGCACACCGCCGCGAGGTGTTTGCCGTCGGGCGTGAAGGCGATGGAGGTGGGCGCCACCGGCGGGTCGTCCTCGCCCGCGGCGGCGTCGCGCACGCTGACGCGTCGGATGTTTTCGGGATTCGCCGCCTCAAACAGCACAACGTCCTGCGCGTTGGGGCACGAGACGGCGACCGTCTTGCCGTCGGGCGAGACGCGGAGCCGGAAGGGGAAGCCCTGCACGTCGATCTCGCGCTCCACCTTGCCCGCCACCGGGTCGACGATCACCACCTTGTCGCTGCGGTTGCACGAGACCCACACACGCGCGTTGTCCCTCGTCACGGCAAGGCCCTCGGCCCCGGTGGGGACGTCGATGCGGGAGAGCACCTTGCTGGTGTCCGTATCGATCACGGACAGCCCCCCGGGCATCACGTGGGCGACGTACAGCCGCTTTGCATCCGGGCTGAGCGCCAGCATGTGGTTGGTGCCCTTTTCCAGCGTGATGGCGGCGTGTTCGCCGGTGTCGGCATTGAAGCGGACGATGCGCGGCGGGGCTTCGACGGTGACGAACGCGGTGACGCTGTCGGGCATGAACGCCGCGTCGTTGGGGCGCTTCATCTCGGGGAGGGTGATGGTGCGGTGGAGCTTGCCGGCCTTGAGATCGACGACGGCCAGGCGGTTGTCGGCGGGCTGGTGCCCGGGGCCGGGGCCGCCGTAGGCGGTGCCGATGGCGAAACGGTTGTCGGGGCTGACGGTGAGTTCGTGCGCTCCCAGGCCCAGGTCATGCGAGGCAATGAGTGACAAGTCCGCGGCGTCGAGGACGTGGAGTTTGTTATCGGCGCGGGTTGAGTACAGAAGAACCTGACGCGGGGCCTTTGCTGCCTGGGCGGCGGCATGCTCGGGCACGCGTGCGGGATTCTCCGCCTGAGCATGGGAGAAAGGCGAGGCGAGCGCGAGCGTCAGCAGCAGGGTGGCAACGGTGAGCGGGCGCATGCGGTTCTCCGGTCGGGGTGGGTCGCGGGTGTACCGCGTGATGGGAGACTGCGTTGCGGAGGCTCCGGGTCTTGGGTCTTGAGTCTTGAG
>CAYZFW010000728.1:0-1367 GCA_964477615.1 uncultured Phycisphaeraceae bacterium
GTCGGGCCGCGTTTCTGGGAGCATCGCATGTGCTGTCGTGTACTGCCCCGTCTTCGGCCCGGCCGGGTATCACACCAGTGCTTTGAGGTCGCGACAGCAATTTCGCCACCGCGACGACGAGAGCTGCGCCTTTCCCTCGTCGTCGGTGAGAACGATGACGTGGTCGGGCGAGAGCTCGAGTTGGTTCAGGACCGAGAGCAGATCGGTGTTGCCTCGCATCGGCAGTGCCTTGAGGTCCTGAATCGCGGCGTCTGAAAAAGGCGCGCACATCCTGATCGCCGAATCGGCGGCGATCAGCCACACGGGGCGAAGACCCCGAACCGCGTCCGCGAATTCGTCGGCGAAATCGGCGGACACGATCCGCGCGGACATTGATGCGGACACATCAACACACACGGCCACCGGTGCCGAGTGGGCCGCGGCAGGTGACGACGCGCCGGGGGGAAGGGCGCGTTCGGCGATGCTCTGGAGATGGGCGATGGTGCCGCTGCCCCCGGGACGGAACTCCGCGATGGTGTCCATGCGGCCGATCCAATCGCGGACACCCGTCGCGCCGACGCCGCGATCGACAACGGTGCGCTCGATGGTCCGAGCGTCCAGCAGGTCTGGGGCGATGGGGCCGTAGTTGACCAGGACGACCCATGCCTGGGGGAACGCTCGCGCGTAATCGACGAGGGCAGAAACGAATTCACGACGGTCCGAGTTCGCGTACTGCTTGCACTCGACGATCAGGCGAGCGGCCTTCGCGTCGCGTTGATCTGAGAACGAAACCAGGTAGTCGGGCTGCGCACCGGCCTTGCGCTTCAGGCCGATCGGGCTGCGAAGGCTGACACGCACTTCGTTCATGACATACATCGCGCCAGCGCTGGTCGAAAGATCGGCGATCCGAGCCGCCGAGAAGCCCATGTGAAGGACACCGTCCGGGGCGTGGACCTTGAACCCATGGGCGGGGAGTGCGCGGCCGATCGCGGTAAACACCCAGAACGCATAGAGCTCGTGCCGCTTTTTCCACAGCGGGAGGTCGAGGATGTCGGTGAGGACCTTGACACGCACGACCCTCCAGGCCCGACGCCGACGAACCGGCATCGCGGCGATCAGCTGGTTGATCTTGGCGATGTCGGGTCTACGTGTGTGAAGAGTGGGCCTCGGCACGCAAAGGTCTACGAGTGCTTCGTACATGCTGGACATCCAGAAGTCCGAAGCAAGTGATGCAAGAACCTGGAGTTGTGCGCGGTCGTCATTCGCACCCGATGTGTCCCAGGCGAAACCGACGCCCTTTCTGAGCTGATCCCGGTCCTGATGCCCCGAGGCGCGGAGTTGTTCGACCAGATGGTCGAGGATCGTCCACACGAGCTCGATCGTCGGCC
>CAYZFW010000729.1:0-1365 GCA_964477615.1 uncultured Phycisphaeraceae bacterium
GTCTTGGGACGGGCCTGCCGTCGGCGTTCATGCTCACCATCAGGTCGTGCCCGTCAGGGCTGACGAGTATCCGCCGGCCGTCGTGCCGCTTGATGGCGATGGGCAGCGTCAGCGTCTCGACGCCGTCGGCGGCGGTGACCGCGGGGGTGAAGGGGCAGGACGGGACGGCGGCGCTGGCGCTCGCGGCCCGCCCTCCCTGCTTCGCCTTCGGAGGTGACGCCGGTGCGAGCACGGCCACCCTGGCCGTCAAGACCTCGATGGTCAATTCGTTCGGCGTGACCACGACGCGCTGGATGACCTCGCGCAGCCGCTGGTCGCGATCGGCCGAGTCGAGGCACGCGAGGTCGATGCCGTGCCCCCGCTTGAGGTGGTCAAGTATCAAGCCGCGGACAAGGTCGTCGAGATGCTTGGCGTTGATGGACTTAACGGCGCAGTTCCTGTAGCCCTGCTTGAGGGCCTTCTGGCTGGTGTAGTAGCGAACGCGCCGCTGCTCGCCGCTGGCCAGTCTTTGTTGCACTGAGCCGGGGCTCATGGCGTGGTCCTCGTCACCCTGGACCGCCCTGAGCTTGCCCTTCAAGAGGTGCGTGTGCGTCCACGTCGTGGCCATGTCGCGCTCCACCCGCTTCATCGCCTCGTGGACCCGGTCCCACAGGGCCCGGTCGATGATCGGTTCGTGAAGGCCGGGGTAGACCTCGGTGATCGCCCCTTCAACCTCCCTTGAACGGGCGTTGCCGGCGCGGATCGCGCTCGACGCTCCCCGCCCCCCGGTGGTATGGGTGATCATGCCCACGTACGCGGGGTTGGTCAGCACCTTGTAGAGGAACTGGGGCCTCAGGGGCTTTCCGCCGTGGGTGCGGAACGGCGGGCGGGCACTGGTCCACCGCCTCGTGGTCAGCCCCTTGGCGTTCAGCCGCTGGGCGAGCTTGAGGAGCGAGCCGAGTTCGAGGTAGCCCTCGAAGACGGCGCGGACCAGCTTGGCTTCCTCGGGCACGATGACCAGCCGCCGATCTTCCCCGTCCGGATCGACCCGGTACCCGATCGGCGGCTGGCCGGTCACCCACACACCCTTCTTCTTGGTGGCCGCGATCTTGTCGCGGATCCGCTCCCCCGCCACCTCCCGCTCGAACTGGGCGAACGACAGCAGCATGTTCAGGGTCAGCCGCCCCATCGACGTGGTCGTGTTGAACTGCTGGGTGACCGAGACGAACGAGACGCGGTGCTCGTCGAAGACCTGCATCAATCTTGCGAAGTCGGCCAGCGAGCGCGACAGCCGGTCGACCTTGTAGACCAGCACCGTGTCGATCCGCCCCGCGGCGATGTCACCCAGCAGCCGCTGCAGCGCGGGGCGGTCGGTGGTGCCGCCGG
>CAYZFW010000730.1:0-1356 GCA_964477615.1 uncultured Phycisphaeraceae bacterium
CTTGAAGGCTCGGCGTACCCGTGGGGCGAATTGTGCGGCGCGGGGGTGGCGTTCAAGTTGGCTTGGCGGCTGGCGACGATGGAGCACGGTTCGGATCGCGTCTCGCCGGTGGTGCGTGACGTCTTGTTGGACATGCTGGGGCTGGCGGCGCTGGGGACGATCGCGGACGTGGTGCCGCTGAAGGACGAGAACCGGGTGATCGCGCGGTTCGGGTTGGACCAGTTGAAGCGGTCGCGGCTGACGGGGGTGAAAGCGCTGATCGATGCATCGGGCCTTGGGGGCGAAGAGATCGACAGCGAGCGGGCGGGATTCGCCCTGGCTCCGCGGCTGAACGCGTGCGGGCGCATGGGGCATGCGCAGGCGGCGCTCGAGATGCTGACGGTGGCGACGCCGGAGAAGGCGGCGAAGATCGCGGCGGAGTTGAACACGCTCAACAGCGAACGCCGTGAGACGGAGCAGCGGATCTTCGAGCAGGCATGCGAACTGGCGGAAGCCGCGGGCATGACCGGGCCCGGGCAGCGAGCCATCGTGCTCAGCGATGAACGCTGGCACGCGGGGGTGGTTGGCATCGTGTGCTCTCGACTGATCGCGAAGTACCACCGGCCAACCCTGCTGCTGCAGCGCGGCGAATCGACGAGCCACGGCTCGGGGCGCTCGATCGACGGGTTCAACCTGCACGCGGGGCTGTCGACGTGCGCCGATCTGCTGGAGAAGTTCGGCGGGCACGACATGGCTGCGGGGATGGTGGTGGCGCACACGCGATTCGAAGGGTTCGTGGAGCGATTCACGGCGGCGTGCAACGCGGGCGTGTCGGAGTCGATGCTGACGCCGTCGCTGAAGATCGACGCTGACGCGGGGCTGGGGGAACTGACGCCCGATGCGGTGCGGCAGCTCGGTGCGCTCGGCCCGTTCGGGCGCGAGAACCCGAGGCCTTGCGTGGCCCTGCGCGGGGTGCGCCCGCTGCGCGACGCGGAGGCGATGGGGAAGACGGGTGCTCACCTGCAGGCGCAGATCGGCGGCAGCGACGGAAGGGCGATCCGGCTGGTGGGGTGGCGCTGGGGCGAGCGGCGCTCGGCGCTGCGTGCCGGTGTGCCGGTGGATGTGGCGATTCACCCGAAGATCAGCGAGTGGAACGGGATGGTGCGTGTGGAGGGGGAGATCTGTGACGTGGCGGCGACCGCTGCGGCAGCGGTTCATCACTGATCGTTTCACGCCCTGTCATTTGCCGGACATCACGTGCGCCACCGAGAAAATCGGCAGCAGCAGCGCCACCGCGATGCCGCCTATGACGACACCCATGAAGATGATCATCGCGGGCTCGATCATCTGGGTGACGCTCTTGATGGTCTGGTCGAG
>CAYZFW010000731.1:0-1336 GCA_964477615.1 uncultured Phycisphaeraceae bacterium
GCTCTGTGCTCTGTGCTCTGTGCCCTTCGCAGTGCCCAGTGCCCAGTGCCCAGTGCCCAGTGCCTACTGCACGCCCCCATCCCCTCACCGCGCCGCCCCCTCAAACGCCACATCCCACCCGCCGCCGAGCGCCTTGTACAGCGCCACCAGGCTCGTCGCGACGCGCTGCCGGCTCGCCACCAGCTGGTCCTCGGCCTCGAACTGCGCCCGCTGCGTCGTCAGCACGTTGAGGAAGTCACGCAGACCCGACTGGTACTGCTGCTCCGCCAGCGCCACAGCGCGCCGCGAGGCATCGACGGCCTCCTGCAGCGCCGCCGCACGGTCGAGCTCGGTCGTGTAATCGGTCAGCGCCGCCTCGACCTCCTCGAAGCACGTCAGCACCGTGCGCTCGTACGTCACCAGGGCCTGCTCGCTCCGCGCGTCCTGCACGCGGATGTTCGAGCGGATGCGCCCCCAGTCCAGGATCGGCCACCGCACCCCCGGCCCGATCGACCAGAACCGCGACGAACCATCCGAAAGGTCCGACAGCCGGTCGCTGCGGAGCCCCAGCGAGCCCGCGAGGTCGAAGCGTGGGAACAGGTCGGCCGTCGCAACGCCGATGCGGGCCGTCGCCGACGCGATCCGCCGCTCCGCCGCCGCGACATCCGGCCGGCGCCGCAGCAGGTCCGACGGCAACCCAACCGCCACCGGCCCGCTCGACACCGGGATCGCCCCATCCACCGAGAGCTCGTCCACCAGCGTCCCCGGATCGCGCCCCACCAGCACGCCCAGCCGGTACATCGCACGCCGAGCGCCCGCTTCGAGCGGCGGCAGCGCCGAGCGCGTGGTCGCGAGCTGCGTCGCCGCCTGCTGCACGTCCAGTTCGGTCGTCAGCCCCGCCTCAAACCGCTTCCGCGTCAGCCCCAGCGCCGACTCCTGCACCCCGATGTTGTTCCGCGTCACCAGCTTCCGCTGCTGAAAGCCCCGCAGTTCCGCGTAGTTCCGCCCCACCTCGCCCAGCAGCGTCACCATCACCGCGTCGCGGTCCGCGATCGCCGCCCCGATGTCCGCGTCGCTCGCCTCCACCGACCGCCGGATCCGACCCCAGAAGTCCAGTTCCCACGTCATGTCAAACCCGGCGGAGAACTCGTTCGATTCCGGGTCGCCGAAGGCCCCGCCCTGCGCCGTGTTCTCGCTCCGCCGCGAACGCGACGCCCCGCCGGTGGCATCGGTCCTGGGCCCGAGTTCCGACGCCGTGACGCCCCGCTGCGCCCGCGCCTCGCGCACCCGCGCCGCCGCGAGCCGCAGATCGTGGTTCTCTTCCACCGCCCGCGCGATGAGCCTGTCCAGCACAGGG
>CAYZFW010000732.1:0-1332 GCA_964477615.1 uncultured Phycisphaeraceae bacterium
GAGGGCAAGAAGTATCTCGAATCACGCAGCCCGCTCTCGCGCGTCGACAAGATCGAGCGCCCGTTGCTCATCGGGCAGGGTGCGAACGACCCGCGTGTGAAGCAGGCCGAGAGCGACCAGATCGTCAAGGCGATGCAGGACAAGAGCATCCCGGTGTCGTATGTGCTGTACCCCGACGAGGGGCACGGCTTCGCCCGCCCGGAGAACCGTAAGAGCTTCAACGCCGTGGCGGAGGCGTTCCTCGCGAAGCACCTGGGCGGCGAGTACGAGCCGATCGGCGACGACTTCCAGAAGTCGTCCATCACCGTGCCGACGGGCGCGGCGGGCGTGCCCGGGCTGCCCGAAGCGCTGAGCGGGAAGAAGTAAACAGACTGCGACGGGGGATGTGGTCCGAGTTTCCGAGGCCCCGGCTCAGTGAGCCGGGGCCTTTTCGCTTCGCGGGCCTGAGTTCTCGGGCCATATCGGCTGAGAAGGGCGTTGCAATGTGATCGGTGACGTGTAGCATCGTGGCGGAGGTCCACCATGAAATCCCGTGTGAAGAGTGTGTTGGTTGCGGCGTGTGTGTCGTTGTCGCTCGCGTCGCCCGTGTTCGCGGGCGGGGTGGGCGTGATCGCGTTCGATCTCCGGACCGACTGGTCCGACGCCATGAATCCCAACGGGCGTTGGTCGTATCTCGAAGGTGCGAACGCGCTGCCTTTCGTCGCGTCGTGGCAGAGCACGCTCGGCGGGTGGAGTGCGCCGCAGCCCGGCTGGGCGCGCTCGGAGAACGGAAACAACCGCCTTCCATTCTGGTTTCGAAGCAACGGGACCGAGACGTTTTCGCGAGACTTCGTCGCCGGCGACGTCGTGGTTCACTCGACCGACGGGAGCAACGGTGCCGGGCAAGGGCTGGCCACGGTGGAGTGGCGAGCACCGGCGCGCGGGGTTGTCAGCGTGACCGGCGGCGTTTGGATGGGCCGCGACATCGGCCGAGGCAACCTGTGGCGGCTTTCGGTCAACGGCACGCAGGTCCGCACCGGCCTCATCGAGTCGGGTGACCCGTATTCCCGCGCCAACCCGTATCTGCTCGCCAACGGTGCCGGCCCCGGCACGCTCGCCGGTGTGCCGATCGGTTGCGGCGGAACCGTCCGTCTTGACTTCGAGCGCACGACGATCTCAGGAGATTTCGTCGGGGTCAACCTCGCCGGCACGTTTACACCTGTGCCCTGTCTGGGTGACATCAACGGCGACGGCAACGTCAACACCGCCGACCTCACGTCGTTCCTCGGCCAGTTCGGGCAGTCGGGCACGGGGCTGTGCGCTGATTTCAACGAGGATGGATCGGTGAACACC
>CAYZFW010000733.1:0-1319 GCA_964477615.1 uncultured Phycisphaeraceae bacterium
GTGGGCGACGAACCGCCGCCGGGCGGCGTCACCGGGGTCGCTGCAGGGGGAGCCACCGGCGTCGGCGGGCGGACCGCCTTGTGCGCCTTGCCGATCTGAGGAAGCCCCGCGGGCTTGGCTTCTGAGACGCCCTCGGTTGTCCCAAGGCCGGCGGTAGGGGTCGAAACCGGCGCGGCAGTGGGGGCAGGTGGCGCGACAACCTTCGGCGGCGCCGAGGAAATCACCCGACCGTTCACCCACGGCGTGTCCTTCGGAGGATCGATCTTCTTCGGCTCGGGTGCAACAACGGGCGCGGGCTCGGCAACCGGGGCCGCGCTCGCCGGAGCATCCGCCACGGCGGTGGTGGACGCGCCGTCACCGCCGGACTCGGTGCCGCCGCCGGCCGCCGAGGCCTTCTTCGCCGCGGCCTTCTTCTTCGCCGGGGCCTTGACCGCCTCGACGTCAATCTTTGCCGCCGTCTCGATGACGTTCTTGTGCTCGCCCGTGCTGAACCACTCGCGGATGGTCGCTTCCAGGCCCACGCTGACGGCGGTCATGTGGTCCTTGATGCCCTCCACCTCTTCGGCGCGGCACTTCTCGACGATCACCTTCGACTCGACGCCGAGTTCCTTAGCGATCTCGAAGATCTTCTTCTTTTTGACGGCCGCTTTGCCCAATGTCGTCTCCGCTGCGATGCAGCATTTTCGAGAAACCGAACCGATCCGAACTCGATTCACACACGATCAACCACGATCCAGCACGAAGCCCGTCTCGTTCACGCCCCGCTTCCGGCCGCCGGGGCTCCGAGCCCCAGGATGTCGTCGGCCCGCGACTCGTCCGCCGCCGAAGTCTCGATCGGGGCCCCCGCGCCCAGACCGCCTTCCAGCAGCTTCTTCGCCGCGATCTCGTCTTCCATCCGCTTCTTCTCGGCGGCTTCCTTGTCCTTGGCCTGCTGGGCGGCGACTTCCTTCGCCCGCGCCGACGCTGTCTCGACCAGCCGGGCCGCCGTCGCGTCGTCGATCCCCAGCTCTTCCTTCAGCACATCGGCGCCCACGTCCTCGATGTCGAAGACGCTGATCATCCCCAGCGCCGCCACCCGGTCCATCATCTCTTCCGTCACGCCCTCGACCTGCTTGAGCGTCTCGGCCATGATCTCCAGGCCCTTGTTGAACTCCGGCGGCGTCAGGATGTCGATGTCCCACCCCGTCAGCCGTGCCGCGAGGCGGACGTTCTGCCCGCGCTTGCCGATCGCCAGCGAGAGCTGGTCATCGTTCACGACCACCGTCCCGCGTCCCAGCTCGAAGCACAGCGAGATTTCCGCAACCTCCGCAGGCTTGAGC
>CAYZFW010000734.1:0-1309 GCA_964477615.1 uncultured Phycisphaeraceae bacterium
GCATGGTCGAGAAGCTCATCACCATCGCCAAGAACTCCATCGACCGCCCCGAGCGGCGCGTCCCGGCCCGCCGTCTGGTCGCCGCCAAGCTCGGCGGCAACAAGAAGGCCTTCACCTGGATGTACCTGCACAAGGACGCGTCCGAGGGCGAGAAGGGCCACGTGAACGAGCTCCGCGGCCGCGCCGGGCAGTTCTTCGATGTGCCCGAGACCTCGACCGTCGAGCGCGACCGCTACGGCGCCGTTCGCAAGGCCCCGCGGATGGTCAAGCACATCTTCGACAACGTCGCCCCTCGCTTCAAGGACCGCAAGGGCGGCTACACCCGCATCGTGAAGCTCGGCAAGCGCCGCATCGGCGACGCGGGCGAACTGTGCGTGATCCAGCTCGTCGGCGCCGAGGAAGGCCCCGAGATCGGCGGCAACCTCAGCAAGCGCCGCCGCAACGCCGACAAGCGCACCGCCTTCGCCGCCAAGCTCCGCAAGGAGTTTGAGAAGAAGGCCTGATTGTTCGGCGGTCGCGGGCGCGGGCCTGGTTCCGACCCTCGCGCTTCGTGTCCGCCGGATTCGAATGAACCCTCAGACGCCCCGCACTTGCGGGGCGTTTTTCCTTTTCGTGGCCGATCAACGCCTAATGGTTGGCGTGCCGACGCATCGGGCCGTGGGGCTGGTCGCCGGGTGCGCGGAACGTCGGGCGGCTGAGGCCGACCGGGCGTGGCCGCTTTGCCCCGAAAGCGCTTTGAACGAGCACGATTCCGGAAGCACGGCCTCTCCTTTGGGGCTACCCATGAACTCGCCGCAAGGGGTTTGGTGTTCCCGGTGACAGTCCGGGGCCTCGGGCGACGCATGAAGGTAAGCAGGCGCTTCTTGGCCCGCGGGGCTGGGGCGCTCCCAGTCCCGCCGCGGGCCGGCGCAAGACACGAGTCCAACCACCAGAAAGAGGCTGCCATGACCACGCTGACCACCCGATTCGTGAGCGCCGCCGCGGCTGTCGTTTCTATGGCTTCGCTGGGCCTCGCCGCGCCGCTGCCCACGTGGATCGACCACGTGAACGGCACGCCGAACGAAGCCGACCGCGCGTTGGACCTTGTCGCGGACGGGTCCGGGAACACCTACGTGTGCGGCAGCGTTGCCTTCCGTCCGGAGCCGTCGCTCATCATCGGGCGCTTCACGGTGGTCAAGTACTCGCCCTCGGGGCAACGGCTGTGGACCTACACCCACGTGCCGAGCACGAACGGGACGGGGCATCTGATCGCACTCGACCCTGTGGGCGGGGGCGTGGTGGTGGCCGGGCTCCTGGACTTCTCCCAGTG
>CAYZFW010000735.1:0-1293 GCA_964477615.1 uncultured Phycisphaeraceae bacterium
TGCCGTGACCTTCGTGCGCGTACACAGGAATCAGGATGGCCGCGGTCGCGAGCGCCAGTGCGCCCGCTGCCAGGGCCGCGCGTGAGCGGACCATGAGCAATCTCCAAATGAGGACGGGGAACCGAAATGTGGTGGGGGATGCACCCGCCGCGCCGTAACGCGAACAGGGCTGTGAGCGCGAGGCAACCATCCGTTAGCCGAGTGGTGCTCGACTACGGCTGGTCTCAAGTCGTTGTGCTACACAGTGAGCGCGCAATGCATGCGCAGCAGGCTGGTCGGAGGTCGGGCACAGGCCCAAACCTCGCCGCTCACGAACGTGAGGGAAGGTTCCGGAGCAGCCCACGCAACCGTGGTCCAGTTTAGAATCGCAACGAGCACCGTCGTCGGTAGCTCGATGGTCGGCTTCTCGCCCGCCATCATCTTCGCCTGGTTCTTGCCACAGGTACAGTCGTGCTTGTCGGAGCCATCCTCGGGCGAGACCGGGTCCTGATGGTGATCGCCACCGGAATCACTGCCCTTTGAGCCCGAGTGGTGGCATCCTTTGTGGCCGTGCTCTTCCGCCGCGAGTTGACGGTCCCCGTCAACCGAGGAAGCTGGCGCGCAGGAAGCACATGCACTCACCCACGAGTGGAAGTTGCAGCAGCAGAACGGCACCACCACCGCCAAGAGCAGGGCGACGAAGGTCCGGAAATGACTGCAACGAGTGAGCATACTGTGGGGGAGTATATCGGCTAGCTGTGTGGTACGTCAACAGTCAATCTGCGGTTCGTCAATCCTCGCTGGCAGCATCCCAAGGACTCGCTTTCTTGAAGCGACTGATGGCGTCGTCGCGACGCCAGCGTTCCCGTCCGAGCGGATATCGACCACGATATCGGAAGACCTGCCGGTCATGTCGAACACTGCCGGGAACGCGACTTGATCCAGGCTTGTCTCGCCTCTTGCGTCCCAAGCGCATTGGGGCCGAATCCCCAAGCTGGCCGGCCGCCTCAGAGGGTTCGAGGCAGTCCGCAGCGGAATCAAGGCCGAGTTGCCACGCGGCGACCTCACCGGTGCTCGCATGTCGGGCGAAGGGCGACATCTCGTTGATCGGCTGGTTGGCGGGACTCATGACGGCACCGGCAGTCGTCTCCGCGTACGCTTCCACTTCCATTCCTCAACGGCACAGAACGCGCACGGTATGATGAACAGCGTGATGAGCGACACCGTCATGCCGCCCATCGACGGGATGGCCATGGGCTGCATCACGTCCGAGCCGCGGCCGGTGGCCCAGAAGATTGGCATCAGGCCGAAGAC
>CAYZFW010000736.1:0-1291 GCA_964477615.1 uncultured Phycisphaeraceae bacterium
TATTCCGCGGCATTTCGGCACTTTCACCACCACCCCCCATCCCATACACTCACTCCGGGCCGGAAGCCGCGAGGCAGGTGGGGCCCTGATGTCTGCCGGAATCGCCCGGCACCCTTGAACCCGTCCCACCGGGCTTCTCATCATTGCGGCGTCTCCGCCCCTCGGTCCCCTTTTCGCCCCGCGCGACAGGCCGAACACACAGGAGCAGCCGCCATGCCCGCCTACACCACCGCCGACATCAGGAACATCGCCCTCGCGGGCCACGCCACGTCGGGCAAGACGCTGCTCACCGAGGCGATCCTGCACCGACTGAAACTCATCGGACGCGTCGGCTCGGTGGAAGAGGGCCAGACCGTCTGCGACTTCGAGCCCGAAGAGAAGCACCACAAGCACTCCCTTAGCGCCGCCATCGTGAACTTCGACCACGAGGGCAAGCACATCAACCTGATCGATACCCCCGGGTACCCCGACTTCGTGGGCCAGTACCTCAGCGTGATCCCCGCCGTGGAGACCGTCGCGGTGGTGATCGGTGCCGACCGCGGCATCCAGACCAACACCCGTCGCGTCTTCAAGGCCGCCGAGGAACGCCACATCCCCCGCTTCATCATCGTCAACAAGATCGATGAGCACGTGAACGACCTCGAAGCCCTGCTCGAGAACATCCAGAAGACCTTCGGCCCCGAGTGCCTCCCGGTCAATCTCCCCACCCCCGGCGGCAAGGACGTCATCGACATCTGGGAACAGAAGTCCGGCGATGTCGCGTTCGGTTCCGTCGCCGAGGCCCACCAGAAGATCGTCGAGCAGGTGGTCGAGGTCGACGATCTGCTGATGAACACGTACCTGGAGCAAGGCGAGAACCTCGAGCCCAAGCAGCTCCACGACGCCTTCGAGAAGGCCCTCCGCGAGGGCCACCTCGTGCCCGTGATGTTCTGCTCGGCCAAGACCGGCGCCGGGCTCGACGACCTGCTGCACATCATGGCCAACCTCTGCCCCAGCCCCTTCGAGGGCACGCCCGCGCCGTTCCTCGTCGGGCAGGGCGAGACCGAGGCCGAGTGGCACCCGGCCCTCTACCCCAAGGCCGACCCCGTCGCCCACGTCTTCAAGGTCACCACCGACCAGTTCGTCGGTAAGCTCGCCATGGTCCGTGTCCATCAGGGCACGATCACGCCGGGCCAGTCGCTGTTCATCGGCGACAGCAAGAAGCCCGTCCGCATCGCCCACATCCACAAGGTCTTCGGCAAGGACCACAAGGAAGTCGATTCCGCCATCCCCGGCGACATCATCGCCATCG
>CAYZFW010000737.1:0-1288 GCA_964477615.1 uncultured Phycisphaeraceae bacterium
AGCAAAATACCAGCCAAAGGCTCCTTGACTTCAGTCACTACAGCCCCGGCATCACATAATCCGCCCGGTTTGCCTTCGGAGCCCAACGACGCATGTCCTGCATCTGCTCCCACGTCAGGCTCTCGGCGTGACCATCGCACATCACGCCCACCGCCTTGTTCGCGTAACGGAAACTCACGCTCCCCACCTGGCTCGGCTGCGTCAGCGAATTCGGCGTCTGCGTCGTCCACTTCCTCGCAAAGAAGTACGGCGGCGACACCCGGTAAAACCCGTCCAGCGTCACCCCGCCCACCGGGTCCGCACCCGCCGCCGTCGCAAACAAAAGCAGCTCGCTCGGCCGCGGCACGTCCGACGCGCGCCGCACGTACCACGAGTTCCCCCACTTGGACGAAGTCAGCGAAGCGAACGACCCATTCAGCGCGTACCCGCCGCCGTCCGTGTCCGCGCTCCCGCCGATGAACGTCTGGTTCAGCCCCATCCGAGGCCCCACCGACACCGCGTACCGGAACAACTCCGAGTTCTGATCCCCGTTGGTCTTGAGTGACCGCTCAATCGCCGCGCGGTCGCGGTACCACGACGCGAGCTCATACTCAAAGTAAGGCAGCAGCCTCCACGGGTACCGCTGCGCCGTCAGCCCGCTCAGCTTCGTCCCGTTCTGATCCCGCGCCACGACGTCGCCACGCGACACCATCGCGCTCGACGCGAACCCCGCCATCACATACCCCGCGGCATCATTCGAGTACATCCGATGTGCCGTCGCCAGTTCCCGCCCTGACGCGAGTTCCCCCGTCACATACGCGCACTCGCGCGCCTTCGAAAGCACCGGCAGCAGCACCGCGATCAGCAGCGCGATGATCCCGATGACCACCAGCACCTCGACCAGCGTGAAGCCACGCCGTCCGCAGGTTCTCGGCCCAAGCCAGGACGTGCCCGCGCGCGTCGCTCCTGCCGGAGTCGGTCGAGCAAGTTGGATCAGTCCGATCTTCAAGTGCCGTTCTCGCTTCCGTGCCCAACGCAAGCCGCTCGATCCTGATGCGTTCCTTCTCTATTCGGTCATCCGGCCCAACCGGATTGCCCGCCAGCAACGCCCTAAATCTAGACCATCTACTCCGAGTCTGCCGAGACTATAGTTGCGACTCAGTCTCAGGTCCAATCCACCCCACGTCAAGCCACGAACCCCTCCTCACCTCCCCGCGAATACCCAACCACCACCGCCGCCACCCCCCTCATCGGCACCCCCCCAATGCCCATTCGCTCCCCCCTCCCAATCACCGCCGTAAATGCCCAC
>CAYZFW010000738.1:0-1281 GCA_964477615.1 uncultured Phycisphaeraceae bacterium
GCGGTTTACCCAGCCGGCGGTCGAAACAGGTTCTCAAGCGCCCCGCTGACTTCCGGGAATCGAAACTCAAAGCCCGCGTCACGCAGCCGACGCGGCACACAATATCGGCCGTAGAGAGCCAATTCGTGGTCGGTCCTGAGGAGCAGCGGCGCGGCAACTCGGACACCGATCGCCGGGGCTGGCAGGCCGATCGGCATCCCCACCGCACGGCGCAGCGCGCGCATGAAGTCGCGGTTCGAGACCGGGTTCGGGGATGTCGCGATATAGGCACCGCACATCGCTGGGTCCTCGACCGCCCGTTGAAAGACCCGGTTCATGTCCGTTTCGTGGATCCAGCTCATCCCTTGCCGTCCGTGCCCGATCGTGCCGCCGAGACCGATCCGTGCGAGAAACCCGAGACGGCCAAGCGCGCCGGTGCCGCCGGCGTTGGGCCTGCCGATGACGAAACTCGTTCGCAGCACAACACCCCGCACCACAGACGGGCACGCCTCGTGAAACGCGGCCTCCCAGGCGCGCCCGACCTCCGGTGCCAAGCCCGTGCCGAACGGCGATTCTTCATCGCAGATCAGTTCCGGTGGGTCGCCGTAGATGTGCGCAGTGCTCATCTGGACCCACACCGGCGGCGGTGCGCCCAGCGCCTTGAGCGCTCTGCCGAGCACGAGTGTGGACTCAACGCGTGAACGAAGAATCTCGTCCCGATGATCCGGAGTCTTGATGCAGTCCACGGAGCGTCCTGTCAGATTGATCAGGGCCGCTGCCCCCTCGATCTCTTTTGTCCACGCGCCCAGTGTGCGGGCGTCCCATTCGACAGCACGAACTCCAGACGCGCCCGCAGGCGCCGATATCGCGCCGGCCCCACGCCTCGAGAGCACCGTGACGGCGTACCCCAATTGATGCAAGTGGCGTGAGAGGCTCACGCCGATGAAGCCGGAGCCGCCTGCGATCACAACGCGCCCGATGGAAGCGGATGTTCCCATCACGCAATGTAGGACGTCGCGATTGGGCGGATGACCCTCCAGCACGCAGCGTCTACCTCCCCGGCAAGCCCCCCCAAGCAGACACATCCGCCGCCAGCCGCCCCGGCTCAGGCTGTCCCGGCATCATTGGGCGAGGGAACGCGGTGCGCACCCCGGCGGGGGACTCACGCTCGACGCCGATCACCAGCGTCACGCCGTCGTCCTCGAACGCCTCGCGCGGCAGCGGGACCACGGCAGTCCACGGCGCGAGGCCGCCCGCACGCTCCCTTGTGATACGCCCGCCCAGACGGGTGCCGCGCTCGTC
>CAYZFW010000739.1:0-1274 GCA_964477615.1 uncultured Phycisphaeraceae bacterium
GCATCTTCCGCAACAACGCCGTCATCTCCGCCGAGGGCATCCCGCAGATCGCCGCCATCATGGGCTACTGCGTCGCCGGCGGCGGCTATCTCCCAGTGCTCTGCGACACGCTGCTCATGACCGAGGGATCGGGTCTGTACCTCGCGGGCCCGGCCCTCGTGAAAGCCGCCATCGGCCAGGAGATCACCGACGAGGAACTCGGCGGCGCCACCATGCACGCCAGCATCTCCGGCACCATCGACTTCCGCGAGAAGGATGACGAGTCCTGCATCAAACGACTGCGCAGCCTGATGGAGAAGCATGGGGAAGGGACAAAGGCACCCCCCGGCAGGCACGAAGGGACGAAGCGTGATTCATCCCGCGCGGCGGACGACATCTATTCTGCCTTCTCCGATAAGCCCGGGTCGCAGTACGACGCCCGCGACGTCATCGCCTGCGTCATCGACGCGCCATCCGGCCTCGACGAATACAAAGCCGACTTCGGCCAGGCCATCGTCTGCGGCTATGCCTCCATCGGCGGGCACCCCGTCGGCATCGTCGCCAACCAGAAGAAGGTGACGCAGCGTTCGCTGCCCGGGAACCGCGCGGGGCCCGTCAAGGCGGTGAGCATGCCCGGCGTGATCTACGACGACGCCGCGGACAAAGCCGCGCGGTTCATCATGGACTGCAACCAGCGCAAGATCCCTCTGATCTTCCTGCACGACACCACCGGCTTCATGGTCGGGCGCGACAGCGAGCAGTCCGGCATCATCCGATCCGGCGCCAAGATGGTCAACGCCATGGCCAACAGCGTCGTTCCCAAGATCGTCGTCATCCTCGGCGGCTCCTACGGTGCCGGCAACTACGCCATGTGCGGGCGCGCCTTCGACCCGTTCCTCACCCTCGCCTGGCCCAACAGCAAGTGCGCCGTCATGGGCGCGGCCCAGGCCTCCGGCGTGCTCGCGACCATCGAAGAAGCCTCACGCAAGCGCAAGGGCGAGACCATCGACGAGGAAACCCACAAGGCGATCCTGGACGCGGTCCGCGCCAGTTACAACGAGCAGCAGGACATCCGTCATGGCGCCGCAAGAGGATGGCTCGACCGCATCATCCAACCCCACGAAACCCGCAGCGAACTCATCGCGGCGCTGGAGATGACGGAGAACTGGGATTACTCGCGGGAGTTCAAGACGGGTGTTCTCCAGGTCTAAGACTGCTTCCGCCGGACGCCTGAGCATCGTCCGCGATGCTCAGGGTTGGCGCACGAGAGATCCATGAATGTGATCTGGTCACAC
>CAYZFW010000740.1:0-1272 GCA_964477615.1 uncultured Phycisphaeraceae bacterium
GGTGGTTTTGACGGATCGGCAGCGGGCGGTTGCGGGGGCGCTGTCGGGGGCGATGACGTTTGAGGAGATTGCTCGGGCGACGGGGTTGGACGCCGGGGCGATTCAGGCGGATTTGACGGTGCTGGAGTTGAGGCGGGTGGTGAAGAGGGAGGGGGGGAGGTTTTTGAAGAGGGGGTGAGGGGCGTGGCGCGTCGCAATATCACGCTTGCGCGAGTGTGCAGTGCGGTCAAGGGCGAGGGAAGCGGAGCATGCTCACGCGAGCGTGACCATGTCACCCGTCGCGGCCCTTGGGTGCGACTCATGGGGCCGAATCATTTCGCGTCGTTTCCTGACTCCGGCGTTCCCACTCTGCAAGCGAGGGCAGGTCCGTTCGATGAAGTCTGACAAAGTCATAGTTGAGCCCGCTCTTCTCGGCGAAGTGCTGAGCGTGCCGTCTTAACCGTGGAAACAGGCCGACGGCGTGGATCGTCAGGATGAGCGATGGATCGCCGCCGACGCTCGAATGAGCCAGCAGCTGTAGTTGCACAAGCTCCGTCAAGTTTCGATTGTTCTCGTGGGCGGATGAATCGGTATCGCTCGCGTACATCACGGCAGCGACGAGCCGGACGGCGTACGCACGATCCCGGGCGATAAGCGGCTTTGCTGCGCCGGTGACATCGAACACGTCGAATCCGTGAGGACCGGTTGAGACGAGGATCCTGTCTGCGAGCCTCTCCTTGTTCGTCCAAAAGTGCGCGAGGAATCCCAGTGAGACGAGCATCATGGCCGAGGCGAGAATGCACCCGATCACGCCGATGATCAGTATCGCGTTGTCGGGGCTTACGGGCTGGTGGCGGCCTCGGGCGATCAGCCATATCGAGAGGGCGAGCAACATGGCCCCCGTGATGAAGAAGCTCAGATAAACCGCTGCCGAAAACTGTTGCCATGCCAGGGTTGGCTGTGCATCTGTGCCGATGGATCGAACGGAGCCGTACACTGGATTGGGGTCGAGCAGTAGTTCAGCGGGTGGAGCCTGCATGAATCGTCAATCGTTGGGTCAGCGCCGTTTGCCACAGCATTCCGGGCTCTGACGAGTAGACTTGCTTCGGGCGAGTGTATGCGAAGAGGTGGGTGGCCCGGTGACGTGCCACGGGCTTCCGCCTTCTGAGGCGGATGCCCGTGCTCTTCGATCACACCAGAACGAGTTCGGCACGGGCATCTCGCTCGGAAGCGAGAAGCCCGTGGCACGAGACGCCGAGTCTGCCGGGTGCCACGATGGGCCGTCTGCGGCCC
>CAYZFW010000741.1:0-1269 GCA_964477615.1 uncultured Phycisphaeraceae bacterium
GGGCATCAGGTCGGAGAAGGGACTGTTGGTGGTAGGCTTGACGTCTCCTCGTGCCCGAACAAAGCCCGCAAATCTCCGGCTTTCACCCCACGCGCATCCTCGTGGTGATGCCCTCGTGGGTTGGCGATGCCGTCATGGCCACGCCGACGCTGCGGCTCATCCGCCGGTCGTTCCCCGGGGCGTTCATCGGCGCGATGGTCCGGCCCGGGATCGATGCGCTGCTCTCCGGCTCGGCGTTCATTGATGAGATGCACGTCGAGCACGTCACCGGCGTGATGGGGCCGAAGCGGTCGGCGGCGAAGGTGCGCGGGCGGCGCTACGACGCCGCGGTGCTGCTCACCAATTCGTTCAGCACCGCGCTGGTCACGCGCCTGGCGGGGATCCCGCGGCGCATCGGCTACGACCGCGACAGTCGCGGCCTGCTGCTCACCGACCGCCTGACACCGCGAAGGCGTCGGGACACGCCGCCGTTTGATCGATCATCCACCGATCCCTCGGCATGGGCCCCGGTGCCGGCGTGCGTGTACTACTGGGCTTTGGGCGCGCGGCTGCTGGAACTGTGCGGGCACACACCGCCCGCCCCGGACCTGATGGGCCCGATGGAACTGTCGGCGACGCCGAGCGACGAGGCGGCGGCGCTCGAGGTGTTCCGGCGTGCTGGGGTTGACCCCGAGTCGAGATTTGGCGTGCTGAACCCCGGGGGTAACAACGCGGCCAAGCGCTGGCCTGCGGAGCGGTTCGCCGCGGTGGCGGACCACCTTTGGCGCGTCCACGGCGTGCGGTGCCTGGTCAACGGTTCGCCGGGCGAGTCGGAGTTGGTCTCGTCGATCGTCTCGGCATGCGCGCCCGAATCGGGCGCGGTGGCCATGCCGGGGCTGGGCGTGACGTTGGCTTCCCTCAAGGGAGTGGTTCGCCGGGCGCGGGTGATGGTGACCAACGACACCGGTCCGCGGCACATCGCGGCGGCGTTTGGGGTGCCCGTTGTGTCGTTGTTCGGGCCGACCGATCATCGTTGGACCACCATCCCGGCCCGCGAGGTGATTCTGACCGCGGACCCGACGCTGCCCGAAGAGGAGGTCGCGGACGACCACCCGGAACGGTGCCGGATTGAGCGGATCGGGGTGGGGGAGGTGATCGCGGCGGTCGATAGGGTGGTGGGGGATAGGGCGTAGGTTTCGCCCTCAGGAGTGATTGGAATTCACGGCGGTGGCTGCGCCACACCCGATGTACCATTCCAACTCGACCACTCGACCACTCGACCACTCGACC
>CAYZFW010000742.1:0-1267 GCA_964477615.1 uncultured Phycisphaeraceae bacterium
GATCGGGAGCGACGAGAGCGGAGTGAACTTCTCCGGCGCGGGCGACCAGGCGCGGACCTCCGCCAGCGGGACCACACCCTTGGCCCCGGCGTGGCTCTCGAAACGCACGCTCAGACCACGCGGCGTGCGCTCCATCGACGCGGCCTTGAGCGACAGCACCGTGCCGTCGGCGAGCCAGAGGGTCTGGCCGGTCAGCGGCTTCACGGGGTTGCCCAGCACGACGCCCGCGACGCGGGCCGCTTCGAAGGTGCGCTCCTTGCCTTCCGCCTCTTCGCCCTCGATGCCCACGGCGGAATCGATGCGGGTGACGAGGCCGCGGACCGTGTCGCCGTTGAAGAGGACGACGGCGTCGTCGGCACTCGGCGGGGGCAGGGGCGGCGCGGGCGGCGTGGCCGCGGGGTCGAGGGGCACCGCGTCGGAGCCGTCGGTATCGGTGAGCGCGATGCGCACGGACGAGACAGATTCGAGCGGGACTTCGAACACACCCAGGCGCGGGCTCGACCACGCGAGGTGGTCTTTGGTGACGTCGACGATGCGGAGTTTGCCGGTGAGGCGCTCGCCGGTGGTGGTGACGAGCAGGCCGCCGCGTCGTGCGAGGAGGGCGCGGGTGAGCAGCGAGGCGTCGGGCGCGGCCCTCTGGGCGGCGGGCGCGAAGGCGCCGATGCCCATCAGCGGGTCGCATGCGGCGTCGGCGGCGACCAGCGCGAGGGTGCGGGCGGGCTCGAAGCGCTGCGTCTTGCCTGAGGCCTCGATGATCGTTGCGCCGTTCTGGAAATCCAGCGAGGTCAGGCGGCCCTGCGCGACTTTGAGATTGGTGGAGAGGATGAGGACGGGGATGCCTGCGGGGGCTGGATCGGCTTGTGGTGTGGTGGTCTGCGCGGCGGCCGCCGCGGCGCACGCGGCGAGAGCGAGCGCCGCAACCAACGGGCGGCGGCGCACGTTGTCGTGTTCGAGAGCGAGTTGTCCGTCAACGTCACACATTGGCAACAAGTCCACACGTGTCAGCGAATCGTCGAGGTCTACACCCTACACCCTATCCCCTACACCCTCCGCCCGATTCACTTCTGGAAAATCGGCAGGTAACGCTTGGGCATCTGGAGGATGATGAGGGCCGATGCGGTGCCGTAGGCTTCGCCGACGCTCTGGTCGTCCCCCAGGCCGTCGGGGCGTTGGCGGGCGATGATCTCTTCGCGTGCGGCGGGCCACCACTTGGCCCAGTTGTCGCCGCCGCTGAGGTACATGGCCTGGACGGCGTAGTAGTGCCCGT
>CAYZFW010000743.1:0-1263 GCA_964477615.1 uncultured Phycisphaeraceae bacterium
GCCTACAAGTACCCAGCCGAGCGCAAGGTCACGACACTCGAGAAGATCGAGGCCCAGGTGGGGAAGACGGGCAAGATCACGCCGCGGGCCACGCTCGCGCCGGTGTTCCTCGCCGGCACGACGGTGCGCCATGCCACGCTGCACAACTTCGGCATGGTGCGTCAGAAGGACCTCCGCGAGGGCGACCGGGTGATCGTCGAGAAGGCCGGCGAGATCATCCCGCAGGTGATCGGGCGCGAGAACGATTCGACACGGACAGTGAACGGCGCATATGTGCCACCCCATCACTGCCCCGTCTGCCTCGGCGAGATCGAGATCGAACCGCCCGAGGCCCTCGACAACCCCGAGCAGGAAACCACCCGCCGCTGCGTCAACCCCGAGTGCCCCGCGCAGGTCCGCGAGAAACTCATCTGGTTCACCGGCCGCAAACAAATGGACATCGAGGGCCTCGGCGAGAAGACCATCGACCAGATCCGCGCCGACTCCGCCGTCCCGCTGAACTCCTTCGCGGACATCTTCCGCCTGCCGCAGCACCGGCACGCGCTCCTCAATCTCGACCGCATGGGCGAAAAGAAAGTCGACAACCTCATCGACGGCATCGAGAACGCAAAGCAACGCGGCATGGCCCGCCTGCTGGGCAGCCTCGGCATCCGGCACGTCGGCACCGCGACGGGCAAACTGCTCGCTCAGCGCTTCCCGAGCATCGATGCGCTACGCGAGGCCGCCCACGACGAGCGCCGTCTGCGCCCGAAATCCCTCAAGAAAGCCGACGCCGAGGAACTCGGCATCCCCCTTGATCCCCAGGACCGACCGGAAACCGGCCTCGGCATCGACACCGCACACGTGGTGGCAAAGTACCTCCTCAGCGATGCGGCGGAGCGGATGTTCCACGATCTGCAGTCGCTCGGTGTGAGTCTTGAATCAAAGGACTTCGTCGAGCGCCCCACCCAACACCGGCTGGAAGCCGGTGCCACCTCGGACGCCGCCAGCCCCTTCGTCGGCAAGACCATTGTCCTCACCGGCACCCTCGCCAACTACGACCGCCAGACGCTCACGGAGAAACTCGAATCCCTCGGCGCGAAAGTAACAGGCAGCGTGTCAAAGAAGACGCACCTCGTGATCGCGGGCGAATCCGCGGGAAGCAAACTCGAAAAAGCCAACGAACTCGGCATCGAAGTGTGGGACGAGGCGAGGCTGACTAAGGCACTGAACCAGGCCGAACCCCCATACCGATAGAGCCGTATTCGCCCGATCAAAATCTGT
>CAYZFW010000744.1:0-1252 GCA_964477615.1 uncultured Phycisphaeraceae bacterium
GTTCGGAAGCACGACGGAATCTCACACCCCTTCGGCGGGGATGCCGTGGTGGTTTTCGAAGCATCGTGGTACCATTTCCGCCAAGGTTGGAACACCTCCAACTTGTCCGGGATGTGCGAGGAGCCTCGGGCGTTGAAGACCGCTCGGTTGAGAACCCCAAACGTGACAGCATGCCGTCCTCGGCGTGCCGGGGCGTTCACGCTCGTGGAACTGCTCGTCGTCATCGCGGTGATTTCGATCCTGATGGCGGTGCTGATCCCGAGCGTCGGGCGGTCGATCGCGGCGGCCCGCGGCGTGCGGTGCCAGACCTCGCTGCGTTCGATCACCTTTGATTTCAACCTCTTCGCCGATGCCTCGCTGCACCCCAGCCGCGGGAACGACGACAAAGAAACGCCGGGGCGGTTCAAGCTCGAGACGTTTGTCGAGAGCCAGTACGGCGTGGACGAGTTCTGGCAGCATGGCTCGGCACTCTCGGCCCAGCGCGTGGCCACGAAGGGGTCGGACGACCCCATGCGCTGCTCGGAGATCGCCGGCACGCTCACAATGAACAAGGGCCGGACATGCGGAAGCGGCACCGCGGTGACGCCGGCGCGGAACGTGTCGTTCGGCTTCAACATGCGGCTGTGGCGTCCGGACCCCCCGGGGCAGACGCGCCTCACGCCTGTGTCGTTGAATGAGCGCGTCCTGGACTCGGGGCGCACCCCACTCGTGTGGGATGTGGACGGCGGGGCGGCGGTGGCCGCGAACCCCGGGGCCAACCCGACATTTACCGCGCCCCCGCTGGGCGACGGCGGCCTGTACGACAATGTTGCGATCTGGTGGCCGGGCGCCCGCCACAACCGCGCGATGAACGTCGGCTTCATCGACGGCAGTGTGAGTTCGACCCGCACGCCGCTCGAAGAGAGCGGCTGGCGCTGGGAGTACCGCCCGCGCTGATCGGCGCACGGCGGTCGCAACGGCTAGATTCCGGGGACGCATGAACCTGCAGCGGAAATTCATCGTGCTGCTTGGGCTGTTCGGCCTCACGGTGGCCATCGGGCTCGGTGTCGCATTCGCGTTCGGCAACCTGCTGGCCAAAGAGGTGGTGGTGCCGTTCCGGGGGACGACCACGCTGATGGTGCAGCTCAGCACGCTGAAGCACACCATCGGCGAGCAGACGCGGCTGTTGCCTGGGCCGGGGCGGGACGAGCCGGGGTTTGACGATCTGCCGGTGGCCGCGGGCGAACGCCCACCCACCACCAAGTGGACGACG
>CAYZFW010000745.1:0-1226 GCA_964477615.1 uncultured Phycisphaeraceae bacterium
GCCGGCGGCGAGCTGGTAGGCGGTGGCGTAGTTCTTCTCGCGGAGCATGCGGCGGAGCGTTTCGGGAGAAGCGGGCTGGCCTTCGACCTCGGTGATGATGTCGTAGAGCTTCAGCCCGGCCTTGGACGCCGGGAGGCCGTCGGTGATGGAGGTGAGGATCGTCGAGTTCTCGCGGTCGATGCCGAGCTGGGCGCTGATCGCCTCGCCGGGGTTCTCGAGCGTGACGCCGAGCATCGTGCGCGGCTGCTGCCCGCCCCACGCCGAAGGTGCCGCGGCGTAGGTGCCGGCGAGGCGTCCTTGGGCGGCGCGCACCGCGTCAAGTTCGGCGCGGATCGCGGCACGCCGTGCACCGGCCGCAGACCCGAAGCTCATCCCACCGCCCGAAGCGGAACTCGAGCCCTCGCTGTCGGAAAGAATGACGGAGAACTCGTCGCCGTCACGGGTGACGGTGCCGACGCTCTCGCCGTTCTCATCGACGAGGTCGAACTCGGTCCAGTTGTCGGCAAGGGTGCCGGACTTCACTTCCTTGCCGTTGAGGGTGATGGTGTACTTGTCGCCGCGGACTTCGACGCGGGCGGCGTTGTCGGCGTTCGAGGTGCTGGTGACGCTGCGGTGCTGCGTCACGGTCTGGGCGGTGGCGGCGGGGACGAACGCCGCGCCCGCGGCGGCGGCGAGCAGCGCGGCCCGGAGCGTGCGCTGCATGGTGGTGGCGATGCTGGACTTCATGGTCAAACCTCCGTGGTGTGAATCGGTGTGCGTGTGCTTGTCTTTGCTTGTGTCTTGTTTCTTGATTCGGCTCGCCGCGGACGCACCTGCCCCGGCCGAGGCTTCGCGCCGCCGCGTGTGGTGATCTGCGATCAATCGTGCCCGGCGGGTCGGACCAGGTCCTCGGGGCGGATCGGCGTGTTGCCGATCACCTTGCGGGCCTGCCCGGCCTCGTCCACCTGGACGCTCAGCGGGCGGAAATCCGTCACGATCATGCGCTCGACGATGGGGCGGACAAAGAACACCTCGGTCCCCTGCCCCTGTTCGAGCGGGTTGGTCTTCAGCAGTTGCAGCGGCATGACGTTCACCACACGGTCCGACTCGCGGCCCTTGGTGACGTACTGGTTCAGCATCTCGTCGAGATTCAGACCCGCCACCGCGGTGGGAGCGGACGCACCCGAGCCGCGGAACATCGCCGGCCCGCTGCCCGCGCCCAGCCAAGCCAGGGCCAGCCCCGCGGC
>CAYZFW010000746.1:0-1205 GCA_964477615.1 uncultured Phycisphaeraceae bacterium
ACCGGGGGTACGGGGGGGGTAGGGGTGGGTTTGTGGGCCTATGGGTGGGCGGGGGCGGGGGGTTGGTTGGGTGGGGTACGGGGGGGGGGGGGGTGTAGGGTCTGGCGAAAAGCGAAAGCGAAAAGCACAGAGCACGGATGAGTTCTGTTCCGCGCCTTGGTCTGATCGCTGGGCCCAAGACCCAACACCCAAGACCCAAGACTCAAGACTCAAAGTCCAAGACCGGTAACTCGGTTCGGTCTGTAGCGTTGGTGGACAGGTTGAAGTGCGCCAAGTCTGGGAGGTTCGGTCAAGCCGGGGTGAAGTCGGGGGCGTGATGGTTCGATATCCGTGGTGACCCCGTGTGGGGTCGTTCGGCGGGCGGGGCCGCGTGGCGGTCCGTCGAAGTCGTCGTAACCCCGGCGCTGGCGCGGCGCTTGGGCCCTGATGGATCGTGGATGGGCGGGCCAGTGTGGAGCCTTCGCTCGATCCCCCGGAGTCGCGCACCAAACCATGCCTGGTCGGCACAGCAGCGCCGGCGGGCGACATGAGGAGTGAATCATGCGGAACAACAAGGGTTTCACGCTCGTTGAGATTCTGATCGTGGTGGTGATCCTGGGGATCCTCGCCGCGATCGTCGTGCCCCAGTTCACCAGCGCCTCGTCGGAGGCCGTGAAGGGCGCTCTGCAGTCGCAGATCCAGACCATCACCTCGCAGGTCGAGCTCTACCGTGTGAACAACAACGGCGAGTTCCCCTTCGAGGCGGCCACCGACCCCCTGGGCGGCACGGCCAACGACGGCTGGGGCGTTCTCGTCGGCGCCAAGTACATGAAGGAAGCCCCGGTCAACGGCTACACGGGCAACGCGACCATCGCCGCCCAGAGCGCCGCCGAGACCGCTTCTTTCGCCGCCACCCGCACCAGCACGACCGGCTGGTTCTGCGAGAACGGCACCAGCGCCACCGACAAGGGCAACATCTACGCCGCGGGCTTCGACCCCAACGGCTCTGACGGCAAGGCCGCTCTGGCCCACGAGTCGAACTTCGACGGCGCCGGCTCGTCCGGTGGCTCGGGCGGCTCCGGCGGCTCGGGTGGCTCGGGCGGCTCGGGCTCCTGAAGTGCTGACCACATGACTGCCTAACACCGAGGGCGAAAGCCCTCTGACTTGAAACAAAGACCGGGCGGCCTCCTTGACCGGGTGCCGCCCGCTTGCTTGAACGGGACAAC
>CAYZFW010000747.1:0-1197 GCA_964477615.1 uncultured Phycisphaeraceae bacterium
CGGCTACACCCCCGTGCTCGACGCTCAGGGCAAGCAGGTGATGAACGCCGACGGCACCAAGAAGCGCACTTACCTCGACTACATCCCCATCCCCGTCACCCGCGAACTCATCGCCGAGGGTCGCGCCCAGTACGCCATCTACTGCACCGCGTGCCAGGGGGGGCTCGGCGACGGCCTCGGCCTCGTCGGCCAGCGCGGGTCCTACGCCCTCCCCAACTACCACGATCCCAAGTACTTCCACGGCGGCGAAAAGGGCCAGGACGGCTACCTCTTCAGCGTCATCCGCGAGGGCGTGCCGAACATCGGCGGCCCCATCACGATGCCCTACAAGATGCGCCCGTATCACACCAAGGTCAGCGTGCACGAGTCGTGGGCCATCATCGCGTACATCCGCACGCTCCAGGCGCACCGCAAGGGCACCATGAGCGATGTCCCCGCCGACCAGCGCGAGAAACTCATGCAGATCAACACCAACCCGATGCCCGCCGGCACCGGCGCAAACAGTGGGGGGGCTGGACAATGAGCCACGTCTCACCCGCCCTGCTCCGCCAGTCGATGGACCGCGAGAACACCGCGATGCCCGAAGGGGCGATGTCGGTGGTCCGCTTCGGTGCCATCGGCCTGGGCGTGCTGCTCATCGCCGCGACGTTCTTCGCCGGCTGGTCCGGCGACGCGAAGGTCGCCAAGATCGCGCTGCACTCGTTCCACATCGGGTTCATCTACGCCCTGGGTCTGGCCCTGGGCGCGATGGGCTTCGTGATGATCTTCCACCAGACCAACGCGGGTTGGTCCGCGTCTCTCCGCCGCCAGTTTGAGAACGTCATGGCCTCCATCTGGGCGCCGTTCGTGATGTTCCTCATCCTGGTCCTCATGCAGTACGCCTTCCTCAACCGCTACAAGGGCGAGGACGCCTACCTCTTCTCGTGGATGAACACCGCGAAGTACGGCGAGGACTACCTCCTCCAGAAGAAGTCCGCGTACCTCAACGTGCCGTTCTTCACCACCCGCGCGCTCGTCTACTTCGGCATCTGGCTCGGCCTCTCCGGCGCGCTGTGGCACTTCTCACGCCGCCAGGACGAGGACGGCGAAAAGTGGCACACCGCCCGCGCCCGCAAGCTCTCCTCCGTCGGCCTCATCGCGTTCGCCTTCACCACCGCCTTCGCCGGCTTCGACTGGCTGATGGGCCTGGACTTCCAC
>CAYZFW010000748.1:0-1179 GCA_964477615.1 uncultured Phycisphaeraceae bacterium
CCCAACTCCGTGTCCGCAAGGCCGACGGGATCACGCACGTCGCGTTCGTGGACCGCAACATCCTGGACGAGGCGAACATCGCGCGGATCCGCGACGAGATCACGGGGCTGATCGACGCGGACGAGTCGCCGAAGCTGCTGATCAGTTTCTCGAACGTGGACCACCTCGCGTCGGCGGCGCTGGGGATGCTGATCACGATCCACAACAAGCTGAAGTCGCGGAACGGCCAGCTGCGCCTCAGCGACATCGACCCGCAGATCCACGAGGTGTTCGTGATCACCAAACTGAACAAGCTGTTCCAGATCCACGAGTCGAAGGACGACGCGATCAAGAGCTTCTGAATCGCTGATCCGAACGGGTGTGCCCGCTTCAACGCGGGCCACACCCCCGGCCCGCGTGCGCATGAGCAGCCCCAGCCGACAACCCGAGGACCGCCGCACCCGTCACCCCAAAGAGGTGAAGGTGGTGCTCACCGACGCGATCGAGGGGTTCCGGCATGCCGAGAAACTCGTGATGGACGGCCTCACGACGCACCACTACCCCGAGGCGTCGCGGTTCGCGATCCGGCTCGCCCTGGAAGAGGCGGTGGTCAACGCCTTCAAGCACGGCAGCAAGGGGATCGCCAGCCCGCGCGTCGAGTTCGCCTACCACATCGACGACCACGAGGTCTTCATGCGCGTGAAGGACCCCGGCCCGGGCTTCAAGCCCGAGTGCCTGCCCGACCCCACAGCGCCCGAGAACCTCGAACGTCCGGGAGGACGCGGCGTGATGCTCATGCGGGCCTTCATGTCGCGCGTCGAGTACATCGGCTGCGGCAACGAGATCGTGATGGTCTATGCACGCCCGTAACCCCGGCCGCTCTGGACCGCGCCGCCGCATACACAAATCAGGAAAAGGCAGCCCCGGCAAAAGTCCGGGCTCATTCGCGCCGATCCGGGAAGTCCCCCTGAACGGGTGCGGCGTGCCGCGCTGTCCAGCGGGAAACCAACGACCCATCGACAGAGGTGATCCCGCGCCGTGTGGTCGCGGTGCGCTTCTGCCTCCGCGGCGATGCCGCACGGAAACACGATCCAATGAGCAGCATTCCTTTCGCCCCCGCTCTCCCCTCCGCTTTCCCCTTCGCCACCTACCCCGGCTTCTTCGGTTTCAACCCCTTCACGGGCACGAACCCCTCGAACG
>CAYZFW010000749.1:0-1162 GCA_964477615.1 uncultured Phycisphaeraceae bacterium
GCTAGGATGGATGGCGAATCACAGTTCCACCAGCGCCACCTCGGGCTCCTGCCGCAGGGCCGCATGCGGCGACGCGACCACCACGTCCAACTCGGCCAGAAGTTCGTCGTCGTAATCAAGGCTGCCGTCGGCGAGGATGTCCACCTCGCTCCCCGCGAGCAGCGTGATGCCGTCGACCTCGGACCTCGCCGCGTGGACCTCGCGGATGTGCTCGCGCAGGCGCTCGGGTGATAGCCCGCCCGCGAGCGGGCTGCTCTTGGAGTGATCCGTCACCGCGAGGGTGTGGAATCCCCTTGATTTGTAGAGCCTTGCGAGTTCGACGATCGACATCGACCCATCCGACGCCGTGGTGTGGGCGTGCAGTTCGGCGCGAATGTCACCCACCGAAATCAACGAGGGAACCGGACGATCGAGTTCGCCGTGGTCCTCGCGGAGTTCGGGCGGTATCAACGGCAGACCCAGTGCCGCGTACACCTGCTCCTCGCTCTCGCCCGCCAGCGATTTCGCAAGGCCTCCCTCACGCTGCTGGTGCGGCGTGGGGTCGTCGTCCAGCGTGAACAGCCCGTACTCGTTCAACGTCACGCCGCGGCGCAACGCCCGCTCGCGCAGCCGAACGTTGTGCTCCTTCGAGCCCGTGAAGTACATCAGCGCCGCACCCCACGAGCGATCGGGCACGAGCCGCAGGTCGGCCTGCACGATCTTCCGCTCGATGTTCAGCCGCACCGAGCACTTGGTCTCGCCGCGCACCAGGACCTGCTGCACCTCGGGAAACCCCGTGAACTCGGCACGCACCGCCTCGGCTGCGCCCGCCACCCCTTCATCCGCGACAACCAGGAGATCGATATCACCGATGGTCTCACGCCCACGTCGCAGCGACCCCGCGTACGCCGCCCGCTTCACCGCGGGCATCGCGCGGAGCCGCTCGACGAGCATCTCCGCAATCGGCAGCGCCCGCCCCAAGAGCAGCCGCTGCTCGCCCTGCTCGACCACCTCCATGCTCTTGCGGATGTTCTCGACCGTCTTGGCCCCCATCCGCGGCACCTTCATGATCGAGCCGTCCGCGATCGCCGCCTTCAACGCCGCCGGCGTCGTCAACCCGAGAGTCTCCCAAATGGCCTTCACGGTCTTGGGGCCCAGGCCGGGGATGCGCATCATCTCGAGC
>CAYZFW010000750.1:0-1159 GCA_964477615.1 uncultured Phycisphaeraceae bacterium
CGACGTCGCAGAGCTTGCGGGTGAGGTAGCCCGAGTCGGCGGTCTTGAGGGCGGTATCGGCCAGACCCTTGCGGGCGCCGTGGGTGGACGAGAAGTACTCGAGCACCGTGAGGCCTTCGCGGAAGTTCGAGCGGATGGGGGCCTCGATGATCTCGCCGTTGGGCTTGGCCATGAGACCGCGCATGCCGGCGGCCTGCTGCAGCTGTGAGACGTTACCGCGGGCACCCGAGTCCGACATCATGTAGACGGGGTTGAGGTACTTGGTGCCCTCCTTCCTCTCGATGGAGGTTTCCTCGCCGTCGGGCCCGCGGCGGTCGGCCTTGAGGCACTCGATGAGGGCTTTCTGGATGCTCTCGCGGCAGTGGGCCCAGATGTCGAGGACCTGGTTGTACTTCTCGCGCTCGGTGATGATGCCGCGGTCGTAGTTCTTCTTGACGCGGTCGACCTTCTTCTGGGCCTCGGCGATGAGGGTGTGCTTGGCGTCGGGGATGCGGAGGTCGGTGATGCCGAAGGAGATGCCGCCGAGGGTGGACCACTTGAAGCCGACTTCCTTCAGCTTGTCGAGGAGGTCGATGGTGGCGCGGCGGTCACAGTAGGCGTACGAATCATCGATCACTCGGGCGGCGCCCTTCTTGCCCAGCGCGACGTTGTAGAACGGCATGCCGGGGGGCAGGATGTCGGCGAAGATGATGCGCCCGATGGTGGTGACGATGCGCTTGTTGGGCGGCAGCGCCGCGACGCCGCCCTTCTGGGCGGTGACGACCTCGGTGAAGCCGTCGAGACGGACGAGGATGGGCTCGTGGATGCCGATCTTGCCCTGCTCGTGGGCGAGCATGGCCTCCTGGCGGTCCTTGAAGCGCTTGATCTTGGTGGGGTCCTTCTCGGCCTCGTCGGCCATGACCGTGAGGAAGTAGACGCCCAGCACGATGTCTTGGCT
Organism: uncultured Phycisphaeraceae bacterium; assembly: GCA_964477615.1. Lineage (GTDB taxonomy): Bacteria > Planctomycetota > Phycisphaerae > Phycisphaerales > UBA1924 > JAFLCM01. The sequence goes on from CAYZFW010000750.1 coordinate 938, forward strand.
GGGCGAGATGATGGGGTTGCCGTTGGCGGGCGAGAAGATGTTGTGCGTGGACATCATCAGCACGTGGGCTTCGGCCTGGGCCTCGACGCTGAGGGGCAGGTGGACGGCCATCTGGTCGCCGTCGAAGTCGGCGTTGAAGCCGGTGCAGACGAGCGGGTGGATCTTGATGGCGTTGCCTTCGACGAGCACGGGCTCGAAGGCCTGGATGCCCATTCGGTGCAG
>CAYZFW010000751.1:0-1151 GCA_964477615.1 uncultured Phycisphaeraceae bacterium
AGCCCTCGAATGGCCGCGTCATCGGGGTTCTTCCGCAGGCTCTCCCATCTCTGCTCGTCCGTCGGCTTCGCACTCCGATTCGGATACATGAACTCCCCGTCCGATTCGAGGTCCCACCACATATACCCCGTGTAGGTGTTCGCGTAGCTCGTCCCCGGGTGGATGTGGCACACGATGCACTGGCTCGTCGGGATCGCATTCGTCAGCACGTGCTGGTCCGGGTGCCCCGACTCGTTCTTCGCGATCGTCGGGTCCGACGACGACGAGAGCCCCATGTTCCCCTTCGCCGCCAGTTCCTTCCCGGAGTTCTTCACGCTCCGGTCATTCGCATAAGGCGTGTGGCACGCTGTGCAACCCGAGTTCCGGAAATCACCCGGGTGATCGTTCGTCCCCATCATGTTCAGGATCGGGTCCAGCAGCCGCGTCTTCTGCAAACCCAGGAACACCGGGTCCGTCCGGATCTTCGTGCCAAGCCCGCGCGGCGACAACCCCTTGTCCGCCTTCCCGCTCTCCGCCAGCGGGTTCGGAATCCCAATCACCCCCGGTTCCTCGTTCGGCACTGGCCCCCCCGGCACCGGCAACTTCGTCCCGCGCTCGAACACCCTGAGAATGTTCCCCGGCTGCGAGATCGCCCACACCGGCAGCGGCTGAAGCCACGGCACAACCCCGTCACGCTTCATCTCCTCCTCCGTCGGCTTCCGCACACGCTGAATCCCGTTCGAGTCCGCCTCCACAACCCCCTGCAGCCGCTGCGGCAAGCCAAACGCCGAGTACGACTCACCGTAAGGCGAGATCTTCTGCGGGATGCTGCCGTTGTTGTACAGCGCCGCGCCCCACAACTGCGACCCGTGCGCCATCATCGAATGCCCGACGTGCGCCACCTCCTGCGCGTGGCACTTCCCGCACGCCCAGTCCGCCACCCGCAGATCGCCCGGGTTCATGAACCGGATGAACTCCGGCGACTCCTGATTCAACAGCGCCGCCGTGGCCTCGGGGTTCCGCGAACCGTGCAACGTCCCGTGAACCGTCTCCTTCGCACCGCCCTCCGCGTGCTCACCTTCGCCGTGCCCCGCGTCCGCATGGCCGCCGTGATCCCCGTGATGGTCCCCGTACTTGATCGTCGGCGACCCGTACCACGCCTGCGGGTTCCG
>CAYZFW010000752.1:0-1148 GCA_964477615.1 uncultured Phycisphaeraceae bacterium
GGTCGCGGGCGGTGGGGGCGGCGTTCTTGAAGACGCGGGGCGAAATCCATGTGCCGCTGCGGGCCAGCGTGGCGTAGGCGTTGGCGGCGTGGAGCGGCGTCCAATCCACGGGCCCCTGACCGATGCCCATGAAGATCGCGTCCTGGAGCTGCGGCGGCTCGATGCGCCCGTCCTTGCCGGGGAGTTTCTTCAGGACGCTGCCGGGCCATTCTGAGCCGACGCCGAGATTGAAGGGTGTGCCGACGCCGAAGGCGTTGTACCACTTGCGGACGCCGTCGACGCCGAGGGCGCGGCCGAGGGTAAAGAAGTAGATGTTGCACGAGACGGCGAGGGCCTCGCGGGAATCAAGCCCCTGGCCGAAGTAGGCGTTGTGGGTGGTGGCCTGCTGCTTGTAGATCCAGCAGCGGTAGAGCGAGGGTTTGTCGGGATAGAGGTGCCCGTTGCAGTCGATGCGGGTGTGAATGGAGTGAACGCCCTGCGATGCCGCGGACGCGAGGATGACGGGCTTGACAATCGATCCGGGTGGGTACGGCTTGGCGATGGCTCGGTTGATGAACGCGGAAGTCAGGGGGTCATTGAAAACGGACTTGGGTTCGTCCTGCAATTGGTCGCGGGTGAACGAAGGCATGGAGACCATGGCGAGCACTTCGCCGGTTTCAACGTCGAGCACCACGGAAGCACCGTTGAGCGGGGTGCCAACAGGGAAGACAGGCTTCTGGTCGGCGCGGTCGCTGAGGTGCCAGGGTTGCAGTTGTCCGAACCCCGACTGCGGCGACATGATCGCCTGCACGCGGCTTTGGAGGTTGATGTCGATGGTGAGGTCGATGTCCTTGCCTGGCACGGCGGGCTCGACTTCCTTTTCACCGGTGTCGAGGTGTTCGCGGCGGACGCCTCGGAGGCCTCGGAGGGCTTTTTCCATGGAGGCCTCGACGCCCGAGGCGCCGACGGTGTCGCGGTCCATGTAGCGGGCGCGGTTGAGTTCGCCGGTGGTTTCGTCCTTGCGGGGGTTGGCCTTGAGGTCCTCGGCCTGGAGGCCGCGCATCCAGCCCAGGACGTGGGTGGCGACGCCGCGGACCTGGAGGACGAACTCGTCGGGCTGGTCGCCCCTCAGTGCGGCGGGGTAGTTTCGGCGGTCGATGGTGACGAGC
>CAYZFW010000753.1:0-1146 GCA_964477615.1 uncultured Phycisphaeraceae bacterium
GTTCGCATGGTGCCCGGCCCACTTGGCGTCGCCGAAGTTGGTGGCCTCGTCGTGCTCGCCGATCCAGCCGTCGCGGGTGCTGAGGCTCGCTTTCCAGAGGAGCCAGGCTTCGCGGGCCTGCGGCGTCAGCAGGTCCTCTTCCTTGAAGCCGCACTGCTTGGCGAACTTCAGCGCCCCTTCGCCGACGAGGAGGGCGTGGTCGGTGCGGCGGAGGACGTTGAGTGCAACAGCGGCGGCGTGGCGCACGCCCTTCAGTCCGGCGATCGCGCCGGCCTTGTGGCGCGGGCCGTCCATCACGGCGGCGTCGAGCTCGACGGTGCCCTCTTCGTTGGGGAGGCCGCCGTAGCCGACGGACATTTCTTCGGGGTCGTCCTCGATCAGCTGGATGCCGGCGACGACGGCGTCGAGCATCGGTGTGCCGGTGGCGAAGCGTTCGAAAGCGCGTGCGGCGGCGGGGCCGGCGTTCCATGAACCGACGAAAATGGGACTGGGTGTAGGCATTCGGTTGTTCACCGCGGAGGCGCGGAGTACGCGGAGAGGGAGTTGGTGCTGGGTTGGTGGGGGAGGGTGAGCTGAGGGTGGTTCGGGAGGTGGTGGATCGGGGTGGATTGTGGCGGAACATCAGGGCGTGCGGGAGCCGCGCTGATTGGCATTGTCTGACTTTCGTCGCCCCTCCGGGGCGTCATTGGCGAGGGTGCCGCCTGGGGTGGCGCTCGCCTGGGAGGGCTCGCTTACCCCAGGCAACGCTCGTGCGGCCCTCCGGGCGATCGGTACTACGTCGTGAACCTGACTGGCTGACTGACTGAGTCTCGTCCTTGCGCTGGTGCCTTTCTGCGCGATCCGCCTGCTCTGCAGCAAGCATCTCGATCCGACTCCGCGCACTCCGCGCCTCCGCGGTGAAAACTCCGTTCCGAATCTGCGGCGTGCCCGCATCAGAACGGGATATCGATCGCGAAGGAGAAGAGCTGCTCGTCGTCGCCGTCGAAATCGATGAGGGGGAAGGCGAAGTCGAAGGCGAGCGGGGCCTGGCCGAAGGCGGGGACGTACAGGCGAAGACCCGCGCCGACGGCGACGCGGTAGTCGTCGAAGGAGAGCTCTTTGTTCAAGCAGCCGGTGTCGGCGAAGACGACGACGGCGATGACGTCC
>CAYZFW010000754.1:0-1144 GCA_964477615.1 uncultured Phycisphaeraceae bacterium
GATTCGGGGGAGGGATTCACCGCGGAGGCGCGGAGAGCGCGGAGCGAGGCAGAGCGGGTGGCGGGGGGAGGAAGAGTCGTCCGACGACGCCCGTGCCACGGCTTGGCTTCCGAGACAAGCCGTGTCCGGCGTGCAAGGGCATCGAAGAGCACGGCTTGTCTCGGAAGCCAAGCCGTGGCACGTTGGAGCGTGCTTCAGTTCTTGTCGGCGCGCCAGCCCTGAGCAATGGGTTGCCGCCGGCCCGGGCCGAAACTCTTGTCCGTCACCTTCAGCCCCACCGGCGTCTGCTTGCGCTTGTACTCGTTCACGTCGATCAGGCGGATGACGCGGCGGACGGTCGCCTCGTCGATCTTCGTCTCTCGCACGATGCGGGCGGCGCTGTGGTGCTGTTCGACGTAGCGCTCGATGATCTCGTCAAGGACGTCGTACGGCGGGAGTGTGTCCTGGTCGGTCTGGTTCGGGCGCAGCTCGGCGCTGGGGGCCTTGGTGATTGACGCCTCGGGGATCGGGGGCGTGGTGAAGCCGCAGGCGCGGTGGTTCGCGTTGATCCAGCGCGAGAGGGCGTAAACCTGCATCTTCGTGACGTCGGGGAGGACGGCGAGGCCGCCGTTCATGTCGCCGTAAAGCGTGCAGTAGCCCACGGCGAGCTCGCTCTTGTTTCCCGTGGTGAGGAGGATGGCGCCGGTTTTATTCGAGAAGGCCATGAGGATCACGCCGCGGAGTCGGGACTGGAGGTTCTCCTCGGTGATGCCGGGCGCGGGGTCGAGCGACTGGGCGCGCCACGCCGGCGCGAGGAGGGCTTCCATCGCGGCGTGGGGCGGCTCGATGGCGATGGTGTGGTGCGCGATGCCGAGGTTCCGCGCGAGCGCAACGGCGTCGTCGATCGAACCCTTGGACGAGTAGCGGCTGGGCATTAGCACGCCAGTGATGCTCGCGGGCCCGAGCGCCGCCGCGGCGATAGTGGCGACGAGGGCGGAGTCGATGCCGCCGGAGAGGCCGAGGACGGCCGAGCGGAAGCCCGTCTTCCGGCAGTAGTCACGCACGCCCAGCACCAGCGCGTGCCACAGCAGTTGTTCGGGTGCGGCGGTGAGGAGGGGGTCTTCGACAGCGTGAAGAGACGCCGAGACGAGTTGTCGGCTCGGAG
>CAYZFW010000755.1:0-1142 GCA_964477615.1 uncultured Phycisphaeraceae bacterium
TACGACCCTTCGGTAAAAATTGACGGAAAACCCCTCACCATCGGCACCATCTCCAGCGATAACAGCCTTCTGGTCAAGGTCATCGGCGGGGCCACGCTGGGCACCATCGAGGAGTCCGCCGTGGCGCGGCTCGCGGTGGGCGACCGCTTCATCTTTGCGGGCATCGCAGTGGAACTGGTGCGTCTGCACGAGATGACGGTGCAGGTCCGCCGCGCCCGCGGGCACTCGGGCCAGGTGCCCAAGTGGGTCGGCGGCCAGATGTCGTTGTCGTCGCAGCTCGCCGCGAGAGTCCGCGGCACCATCGCGTGCATCGGGCACGATGCGACGGCCGACCGTGAGCCCGTACCCGTGCCACGGACCTCCGCCGTTCCAAGGGCGGAGGTCAGTGCTTCTACAACCCGCCCGCACCATTCCCCCTCCCCCGAACTCATCGCCGCCCGCCCTCTTCTCGACCGGCACGCGCGGCTCTCGCGGCTGCCGCGCGAAGAGGAACTCCACATCGAACGCACCGCCTCGCGCGAGGGCCACCACGTGTACCTGTTCCCCTTCGAGGGCCGCAGCGTCCATGAAGGCCTCGGCGCGATCCTCGCGCGCCGTCTGGCCCGAATGGCCCCGCGTTCCATCACGGTTGCGATGAACGATTACGGCCTGGAACTCTCGTCGCCCACGCTCCTCGACCTTTCGGAGGCGCAGTGGCGCGAGGCCCTGAACCCCGATGACCTGCTCCCAGACCTCGCCGTGAGCGTGAACACCAGCGAGATGACGCGCCGCCGGTTCCGCGATATCGCCCGCGTCGCCGGTCTCATCAGCCCCGGCTTCCCCGCCACCCGCGCGTCGTCCGCCAAGCCGCGCGCCGGACGCGAGCGTGCCTCCACCTTCACGAAGCGCCCGCGCCACGTCCAGGCCTCGGCGGACCTCTTCTTCGACGTCTTCGCCGAGTTCGACCCGGCGAACTTCCTGCTCGAACAGGCCAAACGCGAGGTGATCGACGACCAGCTCCAGATTGCGCGGATTCACGCCGCGCTGCGCCGCATCGCTGCTTCGCGGCTTGTCATCATCGACACGCCGCAGCTCACGCCGCTGGCGTTCCCCAGCCCGCGGGTGACCGGCGAAGACGGCCGCGACGCCCTGGCTTTGGCGGA
>CAYZFW010000756.1:0-1133 GCA_964477615.1 uncultured Phycisphaeraceae bacterium
GGGGCCGGGTTCGGGTGTCGGGGTTCGGGGTTCGGATTGTGTCGGCGTTGCATCGAACCCTGAACCCTGATCCCCGGACCCCATGCCCGCCGCGCCTTCACGGTCGCGGTTCGGCGGGGCAGAAGTGGGGGCATCGTCCGGCATCGTCGGACCTCATCGGTTGATCGGAGAACGCCGGTCGAGAAAGGCTCTCAGCCACATGTTGACGAGGGTTCCGAGGACGACGCCGAAGGTGTTGAACATCATGTCGTCCCAGGCGAACCAGCGCCGGACGAAGGGGACCGCTTGCAGGCCCTCATCGGCCGCGGCGTAGAGGACCGAGGCGACATGGACGATCGCGACGGTGCGCCAGGAGCGCGGGTCGCCGAGGAGGCCGCTGAGGAAGAGGAGGACGGTCCAGATGCTGAAGATGGTGAGGTGGACGACGAGGTCGGGGCGTCCGCCCATGGGGATGGTGAGCTGGGGCCAGTGGGTACCGAGGAAGAGGAGGGGGGCGTAGAGGAGGAAGAGGGGGCGAGTGAAGCGCAGCGCCGCGTGGCCGCGCTGGGGACTTGGCTGGCTTGGGTCGTTCATCTTGGCGTTGGCTCGGGGGAGCACCGACTTCGGCGAGGACGCCGAAGTCGGTGGCACGACATGTATCTTGCCTGATTCAGGTTCCGGCGCGGGCGGTGCGTTTCGCGGCGTCGGGCTTCACGATGACTTCGCCGGGCTTCTTTTGTCCCGCAGCCTGAGCGGGGCCGACGAGTGCGTCCCATTCCTTGATGAACTCATCGGCGAGGGCCTGATAGTCCGCTGCGCCCGTGGAATCCGGGGCGTACTCGAACACCGACTGCCCGAAACTTGGGCTTTCCGCGAGTTTTATGGAGCGGCGCACGGCGGGGCGGTAGACGCGGGCGGCCCACCAGGGGGTGCCGCTTTCGCGGGATTCGGCGAAGAACTTCTCGAGATCGGTGACGACCTCGCGGGCGTGGCGGGTGTTCTCGTCGTGCATACAGAGGACGACGCCGGAGACCTTCAGTTTCGGGTTGACGCCCTGTGCGACGAGGGTGACGGTTTCGAGGAGCTTGCTGACACCCTGGAGGGCGAAGAAGTGGGCCTGCATGGGCATGACGACTTCGCGGGCGGCGGCGAGG
>CAYZFW010000757.1:0-1133 GCA_964477615.1 uncultured Phycisphaeraceae bacterium
GCCACGCGGCTTGGGGGGGGGGTGGGGGGGGGGGGGCGCCAGGGCAAATGGCAAATGGCAAATGGCAAATCGCAAATCTGGGCTGGAGGATTTCGGCGGGTGGCGTTGTGATTGGGCGCGTTTACGAGATGTCGGCTCGGAGAGCCGACGTACCGGGAGGGGACTTGCCTGGAGGCGGAGGAGTTGGTGGGCGGATTTGCGCTGGGTTTCGGGGCGGAGGTTGGGGTTCTGGGCGAGGGTCTGGAGGGCTTTGATGGCGTCGGGCTTTGCGAGGGCGGCGATGTCGTGTGCGCGGGTTTCGGCCAGGGCGCGGAGGGCGTTGATGGTGCGGACGGTGTCGGGGTGGTCACGCCACGCGATGAGTTGGGGGAGCGAGATGTCGATGGCGTCGAGGATCTCGAAGTGGGTGAGGTTGGATTCGAGATACAGGCGGAGCAGGCGCTCGCGCTGTTCGTGGGTGAGGGGCTCGAGTGGCGGCGGCGATGGATGGGTTCCCCGGGTCATGCTCACAGTGTGACGCGGCGGCGGGCGGGTGCAAGCGCGGCGTGGCGCATCACCGCGAAGTTGCGCGCGCGGGCGGGCAATGCGGGTGAGAAAGTCGCGCGGGGCGGTCGGGTGGTACGCTGTGGTGTGGCGTTTGATGTGGTCATCAGCCCGTACGACCTGACGGCGCGATCCGCGGCGGCGGTGGCGGCGTGTGTGCTTGCCGACCGTGTGGTGACGTTGATGCCGGGGCCGGGGGGGGATTTGCCTCGCGACCCTGCGGCGCTGGCGCGGCGTGGGACGCCGGCGTTTGAGCGGTTGGCGGAGGCGTGGGCGTGGTCGGGGCCTTTGTGGCGGAGTGGGTGTTTGGTTGCGGGGATGGACGGGGATGCGGTGGCGGACGCCGTGCGGGCGGCAAGGGCGGGGATTGATCGGAGTCCGGAGTTGGGGGTGCTGGCGTCGCTGCTGCGGCGGACGGATGTGATGGAGGATGAGGAGGGCGAGGCAGCGGTTCGGGCGGAGGGGCTGCGGTTTGATGTGATCTGCCGGGACCTTGTGACGGGTGGGATCAACCCTTCGGTGACGGTGCCGTTGAACGCGGCGGTGGAGTCGTTTGCAGCGGGTGCGGGTGTGGCGGTGCTGCGGGGTGC
>CAYZFW010000758.1:0-1132 GCA_964477615.1 uncultured Phycisphaeraceae bacterium
CTTCGGCGGCGCTGGCCATCTCGGATGCGCCGTTCGAGGGGCCGATCGCGACGGTGCGCGTCGGGCGTCTGCACACCGACAACGGGCCGGTGTTCGTGATCAACCCCACGGTTTCGCAGATGGAGTACTCCGATCTTGACCTCGTGCTCTCCGGGCACGTGGACGGGATCAACATGATCGAGGTGGGCGCGGCGGAACTGCCCGACGAGGTGGTGCACGCGGCGATCGAGTTCGGCTACGGCTACGTCAAGCAGATTCTTGATCTGATCAATGATCTGGTGGTACTGGTCAAGCCGGTGAAGAAGCCGGGCGAGCTGGTGCTGGTGCCCGACGACATCGCCAAGAAGGTGAAGGACGTCGTCTACAAGGACCTCGTGGCGGCCCGCCAGATCAAGGGCAAGCACGACCGCGGGAACAAGGTCGACGAGATCCGCACGGCGCTGCTCGACACGCACTTCAAGGAGGACGCGTCGGGCTCTGTCGAAGCGTGGAAGGCCAGCAGCAAGCGCCGGGCGCAGGCCAAGGAGGCCAGCCGCACGCTCGAGAAGAAGATCACCCGCAACCTGACCGTCGAGAAGGGAATCCGGGCCGACGGGCGCAAGCCCGAGGAGATCCGCCCGCTCACGATGGAAGTGGGCGTCTTCGCGCGGACCCACGGGTCGGCGATGTTCCAGCGCGGCGAGACGCAGTCGCTGGTCTCGTGCACGCTGGGCGTGGGCAAAGACGAGCAGATCGTCGACGGCCTGATCCCCGAATACTCGAAGAAGTTCTATCTGCACTACAACTTCCCGCCGTTCTCGGTGGGCGAGGCTGGGCGCATCATGGGCCCGGGGCGGCGCGAGATCGGGCACGGGGCTCTGGCGGAGCGGTCGCTGCTGGCGATCCTGCCCGGGCCCGACGAGTTCCCCTACACGCTCCGCATCGTGAGCGACATCACCGAGAGCAACGGCTCGTCGTCGATGGCGTCGGTGTGCGGCGGGTGCCTGGCGCTGATGGACGCGGGCGTTCCGATCAAGAACACCTGCGCGGGCATCTCGGTGGGCCGCTTCACCGATGAGAACGACCAGAACGAGGTGTTCGTCACCGACATCATCGGCGAAGAGGACTTCTTCGGCGACATGGACTTCAAGGT
>CAYZFW010000759.1:0-1131 GCA_964477615.1 uncultured Phycisphaeraceae bacterium
CGTCCCCCGCTGCTGTTGCGGCGGTGCCGGCGTACGGGCTGGTGGGGTCGTTCGAGTTGCCCACGGGGGCGGGGACGTTTGACGTGCTGCCCGATGGGCGGTTGCTGGCGATGCTGGGGGGTGAGTTTCATGTGCAGGGCGCGGTGAACGGCGGGGCGTTCTCGAAGGCGGGGTCGGTCGCTTCGTCGCTGATCAACCCGTTCGGGGCGTCGTTTGTGAAAGTGAGCCCGGATGGTTCTCGGCTGGCGGTGGGCGATGGGAACTTCTCGGCTTCGGCGCAGGTGCTGCTGGTGGACGTGGCCTCGCTGAATCCCGCGGGGGATTCGGCGGCGGCGGCGATCACGACGCCGAACTACGACGCGGCGTGGGCGGGCGGGTCGACGCTGCTGGTCACGGGCGCTTCGGCGTCGTTCGAGTCGATCGTGAGCCGCGTGGATACGTCGGCGCTGACGACCGACACCGTGCTGACGGGCGTTGGCGACGGATCGGGCGGCGTGGTGATTCGCGGCGGAAAGGCGTTTGTCGGCGCAGGGTTTGACCTTGCCCCGGGGGGCGTGGCGACGGGCGACGTGCGCGCGTTTGATCTTGCGGCGCTGTTGAGCACCCCCACTGCTCTTGATTTCGGAACCTCGGGCGTGCTCGCGGCGCGGGCGCTCTCGGGCGGGTTCATGGCGGTTGATCTCGCGGGGAATCTCAGCGTGGGCGGCGGGGACTTCGCGGGTGAGAACGGGTTCGCGGCGGTGCTGGACGGCGCGGCAATCGATGCGGCGCTGGCGGGCGGGCCGCTTGCGACGAGCGCGGGTGGTCAATCGCTCGCGCCGGCGGGGAACCAGTACTACGCGACGCTGTTCAACGCGGCGACGGGTGAACTGCTGGTGCGGGCGTTCGGGGATGACACGGTGTTCCGCTACGCGGTGCCGGCTCCGAGCGTGGGGATGATGGTGATGTTCAGCGGGCTGTTTGCGCACCGGCGGAGGCGTGCGTGAGGGATTGGGATGACCAATCGTCTGGCGGTGCGCGGGTGCCGTGGTACGCGTCTTCGCGTGCCACGGTGCTGATCTGTCGTGCGGCGCGTGGGCGGGGCACGGCTGGGACGCCGTACCCCGGCACCCGCTTGCTGGCGTTTGCGTT
>CAYZFW010000760.1:0-1110 GCA_964477615.1 uncultured Phycisphaeraceae bacterium
GAGTGAGTGAGTGAGTGAGTGAGTGAGTGAGTGAGTGAGTGAGTGAGTGAGTGAGTGAGCCCGCACATCCGGCGACGCCCGCGAAGCGGGCGCACCATGGTTGCCAGACGCGCCGCGAGCAACGCGAGCAAGCGTCTGGTGGTCACGCTGAACCCCCTCACCCATGAAATGGGCGAACGAAAAGCGCGGGACCACCGCCCTCACGCGCATCAACCACTCCCGCGCACCCAAACCCCCTCACTCCACAAAGCAATCTGAAAAATCTCAACACACTCCCCCACGCCGTGCTTGCGGCCCCACGCCGCCGCGTCATACTTCTTCTGCATCGCGTTTCACCCACCTCTTTCCGGAGTCCGGGGACATGCCAACTCTTCTCACCCGCCCGTGCGCCATCGCCGCGCTCATCGTTCTTTCCACGCTCATCTCAGCCTGCGTGCCACCCTCCGCGACGCGCCCGGTGCTCGCCTCCCAGCGCGACGCCCTCGACCGCGCCAGCCGCGAGTGGACCCGCGACATCGACATGCTCCGACAGCAGGCCAGCGCCACCATGTCCGCCCGCGAGACCCTCCTCCGCGGCGAGGCCCACCGCGAACTGGTCGCCCGCGGGCACATCACCGCATCGCTCGAAGCCGACACCGCCGCCTTCGACCGCGACCTCGCCAACCCCGACGCCCGCTCGGCCCTGCTCACCGAGGTCCGCCTCGGCCGCCTCACGCGCGAGAAAGCCCACGATTTCCTGAGCGACTACGCCCTGGCCCTCCGCATGAAGCTCGAAGGCCCCGCCCTGCGTGAGTCCATGCTCGCGCGCCTGCAACCCCTCGAAGACGCCGCGCGTTCGCGCGATCTCCTCGAAGCCGCTCTGCGCCAGCGCCGCGCCGAAGCCCAGCGCCTCATCCAGGACGCCGCCGACTCCAACGCCGCCCTTACCGATTTCGCCAACCGCGCAAGCATCGAAGACGACCCCGCCGCAGCAGAACCCATGCAAGCCTGGCGCGATCTCCTCGCACGCCTCACCCAGCCGCCCAAGCCGTAGTTCTTGCCAGCCCCCATCGCAATCTGCTGGACGGACTCGACGCCCCGTCAACGCTCAACTGCATCCACTGGACGCTC
>CAYZFW010000761.1:0-1107 GCA_964477615.1 uncultured Phycisphaeraceae bacterium
ACCCGGTGGAGGGGGCGGCGGTGGAGGCGGTGGAGGCGGCGGAGGCGGAGGGGGCGGCGGAGGCGGTGGTGGAGGTGGAGGTGGAGGTGGACCGCCGGGGTCACCGCCGCCATTGTCCGGCGGGCCAGGCGGCTGCCAGATCCCCGGCCCTCTCGGAACGCGCACAGGCGAAATGTGCGGCATCCGGCCAAGGTCTACCACCGGCTCAGGAACAGGCGTCGTGCTTGGCACAAGCGCGCTGGCGGGCACACCGTAATCCGAGAGCAGCGCGGCCATGTCCGTATGGTCGATAAAGCCGTCGGAGTTGAGATCGCCACGAACGAACGGCGCGCTCTGACGGCCGACATTGTTCAGCAGGTGGATGAGGTCATTGGCATCCACCTGCCCGTCCGCGTTCAAGTCGCCAACACCATTGCCCATACGGAACGGGGCAATGTGCCAGTTCGTGCTATCGTCGATATCGAGGAATCCGCTTCGCTCAACAAATCCTGACACACCGGATTCAGTGAAGTGTGCCGCACCAAGCGGAAAAGGAACTCTTCCGCAGGGGTCGAAGGCCGTGCTGAGAACCACGAGGCGTGGCAGGCCGGGCCAGGAATCGCCGCCGCGGGCGAGCCCGAGGCCGAAGACCTGGTGGTACTGGCCCCAGATGGTCTTCTTGCGGTTGCCTGTCACGGGGTCGTAGATGAAGACGCGCCCCATGACATCGCCGCCCTTCCCGCCGGTGGAAAGCGGGGCTCCGATGGCGATTTCGGGCACACCATCTCCCGTCATGTCATCGATGACGAGCGTGCAGTAGCCAAAGAGATCGCCGGCCTCGGGCGCGAGCCACTCCTTCAGGATGGTCTGATCTGTGCCGGAACGGACCATGACCTTGCCGACGGCTTTCCCGTTGATGTTCTGCGAAGGAAGCGCGACGATATAGTCATGTACGCCGTCGGCATTTGCGTCAAATGAGAGTTCCCCGGGCAACGTGTTTGGCAAAGAAGGGCCACAGGGGTTCGAGCCGAAAGCCGCCGAAACACACAAAGCAATGGATGTTGGCACGAACAGCCCGAGTCCGATGCTTGATCGCCCTAACTCCCCCCCCCCCCAAACCCGCAACCT
>CAYZFW010000762.1:0-1103 GCA_964477615.1 uncultured Phycisphaeraceae bacterium
GCTACAACGACCTGATGGGCGACCCCGCCGCGGCGGCCGCACGGCTCGATGAGTTCCTCGGCGGCGGGATGGACCGCGCGGCGATGGTTGGCGCGGTTGATCCTTCGCTCTATCGGAACAAGAACGGCTAACGCTATTGGACGGAGGTCGCAGGCGATGTGCCACGGCTTGGGTTCCGAGACAAGCCGTGCTTTGGGTCGGGCGCTTCTCGTCGGAGCCAGGAGCACGGTTTGTCGCGGACGCCAAACCGTGGCACGGCGGTGGAACACAATGAGGGTGTCACCGCATCCCGATCGCCCCGGCGTAGAAGTACGCCCCCATGCCCAGCGTGAACACCGCGCAGCCGTAGAGCGCGTGCTCGATCCACGCCGCCGCGGTCGAACGTGACTGTGCGTAGGTGCGGGCGAACAGCCACCCGCCGATGATGGTCAGCACCACCGCGAGCCAGCTCTGCAGGATCACGTGGGCCCAACCGAATGCGAGCGCGCTGGCCCACACCATCGCCCGCTCGCTGGTGAACAGCGCCCGGTAGCGGTGGAAGATGAACGTGCGGTACACCACTTCCTGCGGGTAGACGCTCAGCAGCGGGTAGATCAGCATGATCGCCACCCACAGCCCCGTGCGGTTCAGCGGCAGTTCAAACAGTCTCTGCGGCATCGCCAGCGCGAACACAACGCCCAGCACCGCCATCAGCACCGCGAAGCGCACCAGCACCGTGCGGCTGCACGCGCGCCAGCCCTGCCAGTTCCACAGTTGCCGCCGATCAAAAGAACGGTCGGTCAGCAGCACGAAGCCGCACAGGGCCACGGCACTGATGAGGCTGTAGAACACGACGCCACGGGGCCGCTCGCCGGAGGCGACGATGTCGTCGATCCACGTGTAGACGAGGGCCGGTGCGACGGCGAAGAGCGCGAAGAACTCGACGCCCAGCCGGGCGCGCTGCAAGGGCGGGGTGAGGCCGACGGTGGTTTCTCCGGTGAAACGCTTCACTCGATCTGACTCCGAAGGGGCTGCGCGGTCAGGTGTTCCCGAGGCCGAGGGGCTTAGAATAGACCGCGCCGAATGCGGCCCGTGCCACCGAAGTCCGTCTTCAGTCTTCGGTG
>CAYZFW010000763.1:0-1085 GCA_964477615.1 uncultured Phycisphaeraceae bacterium
CTGGCCGACATGAACGTGGTCGAGGCGCTGGAACTGATGAAGACCCGCCTGAAGAAGTGCAAGACCAACGCCGAGTTCCTCATGAGCATGAAGATGGGCGCGTAAGCCCCGCGCACGCAGGACTCACCCCATGAGTTTCGGCCTCGGCAACGGCAGAACCCTCGACCCCGGCACCCACGGCATCAAGGCGGACTCCTTCCCGCCCCTGCCCGCGGACATCACCACGCGCCAGGACGCCGCGTGGCTCGATCCGCGCGAGTGGTTTGCCGACCCCGCCAAACGCTTCGAGATCGAGATCGGCTCGGGGAAGGGCACGTTCCTGCTCCAGCAGGGCGAGCTCGAGCCCGACACCAACTTCCTGGGCATCGAGTGGGCCGGCGAGTTCTTCGCCTACGCCGCCGACCGCGTCCGCCGCAAGGGCATGGACAACGTCCGCCTGCTCCACGCCGACGCGACGGAGTTCCTGCGCTGGCGATTGCCGAACGAGATCGCTAGCGCGATCCACCTCTATTTCTCAGACCCGTGGCCAAAGTCGCGCCACCACAAGCGGCGCGTTCTGCAGGATTCCTTCCTGTTCCAAGCCCTGCGCGTGCTGAAGCCCCAGGGTGAACTCCGCATCGTCACCGACCACGCCGACTACTGGCAGTGGATGGAGGAGCACTTCGCCCGCTGGACCACGCCGGGGGGCGAGCCGCACCGCCAGAATCCCGCGCCGTGGCAACGCCTGCCCTTCAACCGCCCCAGTTCCGCGGGCGCGGGCGAGGTCGTCGGCACCAACTTCGAGCGTAAGTACGCCCGCGAAGGCCGCCCCTTCAACGCGACCATCCTGCGCAAGACGTGAGCGCCCCGTGTCAGGGGCTTCCGGACTTGCCGCCGGATGGCCGAGACTCCAAGACAACGAAGCCAGTCCAATCCAGAAAAACGACGGGCCGCGCGCACAGCGCGGCCCGTGTTCATCGCCGGTCCTCTCCGGCGACGCGTCACACGCAAGGCACCCCGAACAGCCCGAGGAACGTCGTCAGGTCCAGCGTATTCACCACGCCGTCGTTGTTCAGGTCACCAGCCGTCCCGTTCGGCACCGCCGT
>CAYZFW010000764.1:0-1084 GCA_964477615.1 uncultured Phycisphaeraceae bacterium
CGGCGCTGGAACAGGGCGAGGTGCGGATGATCGATGGGCTGGTGGTGCTCTCGCGGGGAGTCAAGGGGGCCAACCCGCCGCAGCCCCCGGAAGTGGCGCTGCTGCGCGAGGGCGGGCCGGCGGAGAAGGTGGCGCGGGGGTTTGGGATGAAGATTGTGGGGTACTGAGGATCCGACTTCGCTCCGCCGCTTCAAGCGGCCTTGGTCGGCCGGTACCGCAGTTCCATCAGCATCGAGCCGGGAACCGCCGCCATCGCATAGGCCCGGCCATTCTCGTCGGCAAACTCGACCTCGTAATGTCCGTCGGCGAGCACTTCCACAACCGTGCCGACCTGACCGCGGCGCAGGCCATGGGTCGGGAGATCGGCCGTGAGGGCAACGACGTCGAGAATCGCCGGGTTGTTCGGGTTGCTCTCCATCGCCTCATCGCTCGCCCGCGAACTCACAGCACATAGCAACTCGTGAGCCTCGGGAAGTCCTCTCCGGTTCGGACAATCCAACAGGTTCGCACAGTTGCGGACCGGCCACCGTGAACCATGTGGAAGTCTAGCAGGTATCGTGCGCCAAATGCATCGCGCTCGCCCGGCTGCGCCGGTTCAACGGTCACCGCCTTTCGGATTGCATCGATCAGGACGCTCGACTGGAGTACCGTGATCCCAAGAGCGCTCTTGAACACACGCGCCTTGCTTCGACCCCTTGGGTGATCCTCATTCAGGGCGTACTCGGCAATCTTCCGTGGATCGACAACCGCAAATCCCGGGTTGGGCAGTCCATTGCTCATATCCCCAGTCTCTCCTCCGTTCCATCACAGCGGGCAAACTAGTCCATTCTCCCACAGGTTATCCCTCAATTGACCACGGCAATTGACCGGAACACTCCGACTCGATCCCTACACTCCCCCCGTGTTCACCCCGATCCCCGAAATCCTCGATGAACTCCGCGCCGGGCGCATGATCGTCCTCGTCGACGACGAAGACCGCGAGAACGAGGGTGACCTTGTTCTTCCGGCTCAGTTCGTCACGCCCGACGCCGTGAACGCCCTCACGCGGCTCGCCGGCGGGTACCTCTGTCTCAGCCTCACCGAG
>CAYZFW010000765.1:0-1083 GCA_964477615.1 uncultured Phycisphaeraceae bacterium
GGGGGCGGTGTCGGCCCAGGGCTTGAGGCCGTGGGCCTTGATGAAGTTGAGCGCGAGGTCGTGGATGCGGACGGGGTCGCCCATGTCGAGAACGAAGACGCCACCATCCTGAATGGCACCGGCCTGAATGACCAGGGCCGCGGCCTCGGGGATGGTCATGAAGTAGCGGGTCATGTCGGGGTGCGTGACGGTGACGGGGCCGCCCTCGGCGATCTGCTTTTCCCAGATGGGGAGGACGCTGCACGCGCTGCCAAGGACGTTGCCGAAGCGGACGAGGCTGAAGCGGGTCTTTCCCGGGTTGCCCGGACCGGGCTCGTTGAGGGAGCGAACGTACAACTCGGCGAGGCGCTTGGTGGCCCCCATCACGCTGGTGGGGTTCACGGCCTTGTCGGTGGAGATGAGCACGAACCGCTCGGCCCCCACCGCGAGGGCGGCGTCGGCGACGGACTTGGTGCCGAAGAGGTTGTTGTTGACGGCCGCGGCGGGGTGGTCCTCCATCAGCGGGACGTGCTTGTGGGCGGCGGCGTGGAAGACCACGTCGGGGCGGAGGTTCACGAGGCGGCGGAGCGTCGCGTCGGCGTCCACCACATCGTGCAGCACGGCGGCGCGCTGGAGTTCGGGGTGACGGGCGGCGATCTGGCGGTCGATCTCGAACAGGGCGTTGTCGGAGCGCTCCATCAGGATGAGGCGGGAGGGGTCGAAGCGGGCGCAGATGCGGGCGATCTCGGAGCCGATCGAGCCGCCGGCCCCGGTGATGAGCACGCGCCGACCCTTGATGATGGACTCGACGAGCGCGGTGTCCATGCGCCGGTGGGGCCGGCCGATGAGGGCGGCGAAGTCGAGTTCACCGATCCCGCGCCAGACGGAGTTGGGCTCCTGTAACAGCACGTCGGAGAGCGTGGGGAGGAATCGCTCGGTGACGCCGAGGCGGCGGAGGGCGGTGCGGATGCGGGCGATGGCACCGCCCATGGCGCTCGGGAGGCTGACGAGGGCGGTGTCGAAGCGGTGGCGGGCGTGGAGTTGTTCGAGGTCGTCGATGGTGCCCAGGACGGGGACGGTCTGCGGGACCAGCGCGTCCTGGCG
>CAYZFW010000766.1:0-1072 GCA_964477615.1 uncultured Phycisphaeraceae bacterium
GCCAGCCCGCTTTCTCCGCCGTCCTCCGCGGGCCCGACGATGGCCCCGCGCGCCCTCGGCTCGGCAGGTCCGCGCCTCCAGATGGGCGACCATCTTGTCCAGACCGGACGCATTACCAAGGACCAACTCGAACAGGCGCTCGCCGAGCAGCGCCAGCGCGGCAACAACAAACTCCTCGGCGAAGTGCTGGTCGAGATGGGCTTCGTCTCCGACGCCGAGGTCATGGAATGCCTGGCCGGCAGTTACGGCGTGCCCTTCGCCCGCATCACGCCCAGGCTCGCCGACCCGAAGGTCATTGACATTCTGCCCCGCGAGTTCATCGACGCCCACACGGTGCTGCCGATGTTCTGCGTCGACGGGGCGCTCACCGTCGCCGTCTCCGAGCCCGCCAACCTTTTCCTGATCGAAGAGATCGAGCGCCTCAGCGGCAAGAAGGCGCAGATTGTCGCCGCGACAGCGCCCGAGATCCGCGCCACTCTTCAGGCGTATCTCCCTTCCGCCCACGTCTTCGTCATCGACGACATCTACGCCGACGTGGACGTGAAGGAGTTCTCCACCGTCGAGCAGCAGGCGCTGGAGATCTCCGCGATCCAGGAGATGTCGGGCCAGTCGCCCGTCGTCAAGCTCGTCAACTACCTGCTCTACCAGGCCATCCAGGACCGCGCCAGCGACATCCACATCGAGCCGGGCGACCACCGCGCCCGCGTGCGTTTCCGCGTCGACGGCCGCCTCATCAACAAGCTCAGTCCGCCGTACCAGCTTCTGCCCGCCGTCGCCAGCCGCATCAAGATCATGGCCGGCATGGACATCTCGGAACGACGCGTTCCCCAGGACGGCGACATCCACGTCGCCATCGACTCGCGCCCGGTGGACCTCCGCGTCTCGACCATGCCCGGCAAGTTCGGCGAGAAGGTCGTCATCCGCATCATCGACAACCGCTCGTCGGTCGTCTCCATCGAGAAGATGGGCATGAGCCCGGACATGATCGAGGTGTGGCGCCGGCTCATCAACCTGCCCAACGGCATGGTGCTTGTCACCGGCCCGACCGGTTCTGGTAAGACGACGACGCTCT
>CAYZFW010000767.1:0-1069 GCA_964477615.1 uncultured Phycisphaeraceae bacterium
CCGCTTGGCCTATCTACACTTTCGCATGAACGACTTCGGGGTCAGACCTCTTGGGGGATTCTCCGCCGCGGCGACGTTGCTGCGCCGTGTCATCGCGGTGTTGGCGCTCGCGGTGCTGCTGGCGATGCCCACGAACAGCCGGGCGGTCGAGTCCGATTCTTCCGCGTCGGTCACGCCCTCCACAGGGTCGACGGCGACGCTCTCGCCCATCCCCGCCTTCCGCCAGGCGAAGAACCTCGCGGTGCTGCCCATCGAGGGGGTCATCAACGGCGTCACGAGTTTCAGTTTCAAGCGAAGGCTGGACGCGGCGATCGCCGCGGGGGCCGACGCCGTGGTGGTTGAGTTGAACACGCCAGGGGGCGAGGTGAATTCGGTCATCGAGATCTGCAAGGCGCTGAAGGCGTGCGGGAAGCACACGATCGCGTGGATCAACCCCGACGCGTACTCCGGCGGCGCGATCATCGCGCTGGCGTGCCGGGAGATCGTTGTCGCGCCGGGCGCGACGATGGGCGACGCGGCGGTCATCTCGCCGGGGCCCATGGGCCTCGGCTGGCTGCAGGGCCTGACACGGACCGAGCGGGCCAAGGCTTTGGCACCCGTGCTTGTCGAGGTCGTGGACTCGGCACGCCTCAACGGGCACGATGAGAAACTCGTGCAGGCGCTCGTCACCCTCGACGTCGAACTGTGGATGGTCGAGGACACCCGCACCGGCAAGCGGCACTTCGTGACGGAGAAGGAGTACCGCGACCTTTTCGGCTCATCGCCGGAGCGGTCCAACCCGGTTATCCCGTCGTCTGGCGATGCGAAGAAGGCCGATCCGGTTGGAACGCCGGAGGAGGAGGCCGAGCAGGACCAGCCGGTGGAAACGCCCAGCGACCCCGGCACGGCGTTCAAGCCCGCGTCACCCTCGATCAGCAACAAGATCATCAACGAACTCAACAGCGAGGTCACAGGCCTGACGCAGGTGTCGAAGCGTCCGGACTTCTCGAAGGAAGACGGCACGAAGTTCCACGCTCTGGGCTACGCCACCGACGGCAAGACCCTGCTGACGATGAAGGAGAAGACCATC
>CAYZFW010000768.1:0-1068 GCA_964477615.1 uncultured Phycisphaeraceae bacterium
CGATGCGGCGATCCCCTCGTCGACGCTGGCGGCGGTGACGATGCCCGACCACACGCCGTCCAGCACGGAATCGCCGTTGTCATCGGGCCACGACTCGGCCTTGTCGGACTCAGCCGGGTCGAGCACGCCGTTGAGGTTCCAGTCCTCGCCGCGGACATCGCGTGCATCGACGCCGGCCACCAGTTCCATCTCCGCGATCGACCGCATCGGCCCGTTGCGGGGGCGGTAGGGCGACGGCAGCCGCAGGTAGTACCCGTCCTCGGCCCCCAGCTCGCTCACCACGTCGTCCTCATCGATCCAATCGATGATCGACGCCGCCTGATCCTCCGTCATGTTCGTCAGCGTCATCAGGGCGTTGTTCGACATCAGGCTGATGTTGACCTTCTTGTGGGCGTCGGCGGGCCCGATGCGCTCGGCCTTCTCGTCGGTGTGCCCGATGGTCCACGTGGCCCCGTCGAGCGTCCCCGACGCGACATCCTGCATGTCGAGCACCTCGGTGAACACGCTGTAAGGATCACGGTTCTGGATATTGCGTTCGAAGCGCGAAACCGTCGCCTCCAGCCCCGCCCGCGCCGCCCACTTGGCCCGGACCCGAGCCACCGCCTCGCGCCCGCCCGCCGCCTGCGTCACCGACGCCGATTGCAGCGAAACCAGCACGACCGCGGCCAATGAGATCGAAAGCAACACCACAAGCGTGGCCGAGCCCAGCCGCCGCGTGCCACTGACCCGTCCCCGGGTCAGCGCTCTGCGCGTCCAATCACATCGATTTTCTACCGAATCGCACTGACCCGATGACGGGTCAGTGGCACCCAGTCCGCGTGGCCGGGTGCCGGGGTACGGCGTCCTCGCCGTGCCCCGATCCACCTCGACACCACTTCGGGGCACCCCCATTCCAGGTCGCCTCATCCCCCACCCCCGTTCTCCGCTTCCGAAGCCGCCGTCACGAACGGCACCGGCACCCGGTCCAGCGCCACCGTCCGCCGCGCCGCCGCCTGCTTCGACCCGTCCTCACTCGTCGCCCAGCACGTCACCCGCAGGGCGTGCGGCAACCCGTCGCGGTCGGAATCC
>CAYZFW010000769.1:0-1064 GCA_964477615.1 uncultured Phycisphaeraceae bacterium
ACGACACGATGGTCCACGACCCCATGACCAACCGCCGCGCATTCTCGCTGATCGAACTGGTCGCCGTGATATCGATCCTCGGCGTGCTGTCGCTGGCTGCGATCCCGGCGCTGGGGACGCTCGATACCTCGCGTCGACGCGCGGCGGCGAACGAGATCGAGCGGCGGCTGATGCTGGCGCGGGCCTGGGCGGCGAGCACGGGACAACCCACCGGGCTGCGTGTGAACACCTCGACCGGAACACTGGAACTGCTGCGGATTGCGTCGACCGGCGCTGCGCCATCGGCTCTTCCCGGGCCCAACGGCGAGGCGGACGCGGGCTCCACACTGCTGCTGACGCAACTGGTGCCGGGGGTGTCGATCTCGTCCATCTCGGTGTCGCCGTCGGGTGATTCGGCGGTGTGGTTCGACTACGACGGCGAGCCGCAGTCGCGCACGAGCGCAGGGGAGCTGGTTGGTGATCTGGACGCCGACGCGGCCATCGTGGTGGCGTCGGGGCCAACGGTGACGGTGAAGAGGCTCACGGGGCTGATCCGCCAATGAGAATGACACATGCGTCATCGCGGGCCCGCGGCTTCTCGCTGATCGAGTCGATCATCGTCGTGGTTGTCGTGGCACTTCTGATCCCGCCGTCGGTGTCGATGCTGCAAGCGGCGCAGGCGTCCCGCGTGGACGCGACGAACACGGTGAGAGCGACGGTGCTGGCCGGGGCGGTGATGGAGCAGGTGCTGGCGGACGTGTCGAGCCCGTCGTCGTCGCTGGGCATGGCGGCGCTGGCGGACGCCACGGCGTACACCGACACGGCAACGACGGGGCTGAAGGCGCGGCTATCGGCGGTGACAAGTACATATCAAACGAGCGGGCTGTCGTGGGCGCTCGCGATCGGGCCGCTGGTGTCCTCCTCGGGGAGTGCGAACGCCGACGCTTCGCGGAACATCTACCGGGCGGTGACGGTGACGGTGACCTGGAGCGCGGCGCGAGCCGGCGTCGGCACCCGCTCGTACGCGGTGACCTCGCTGGTGACGGATCTCACGCCGTGAAGAACTTCGATTCCAATCTCCTCGG
>CAYZFW010000770.1:0-1049 GCA_964477615.1 uncultured Phycisphaeraceae bacterium
GGTGTTGCCGTACGACCAGTACCTGAAGCGGTTCCCGGCGTACCTGCAACAACTGACGATGGAGAGCAACGGCAAGCGGGTGACGCTCGATGGCGAGACGGTGACGTGGCAGACGGGGCCGGTGTACTGGGGCGAGCCGGGGACGAACGGGCAGCACTCGTTCTACCAGTTGATCCACCAGGGGACGAAACTCATCCCGTGCGATTTCGTCGCGTTCGCGAGGTCATTGAACGGCACGCCGCCCGGGGGCGGGGCGCACCACGACATGCTGATGGCGAACGTGTTCGCGCAGACCGAGGCGCTGGCGTTTGGCAAGACGGCGGAAGAGGTGAAGAGGGAAGGCGTGGCGGCGGCGCTGGTGGCGCACAAGGTGTTCGAGGGGAACCGGCCGTCGAATCTGGTGATGGCGGAGACGTTGACGCCGCGGGTGCTGGGGACGCTTGTTGCGCTGTACGAGCACATCGTGTTCACGCAGGGGGTGGTGTGGGGGATCGGGTCGTTCGACCAGTGGGGTGTTGAGTTGGGGAAGGTGCTGGCGAACCGGATCATCCCGGAGTTGTCGTCGAAGACGGAGCCGATGCTGTCGCATGATTCTTCGACGAATCATGCGATCCGGTGGTATCGGGGGCGAAAACAAGGCTGAAAAGCAGCAGATTTGGAAGGGAACCGTCGTTGAAGTGAACGGTTCGTTCGCCCGTTTTACGGGCTTTGGTGGGGGTGGTTGTGTGGACCAGACGCTGCGCGTCTGGCAACCATGGGGGGCCCGTTTCACGGGCCGGTTGAGGTGGGGAGTGAGCGGGATGATCTGCGGGGATGAGGCTGCTCAATGGCGGGCGGCTGAACTTGGATTTGGTGTGACGGTCATTGGCGTTGGGTGCGGTATGGTGCCTGGACAGATGTCACAAAAGGTGCCTAGGTACTACCTTTGGCAGCAGCGGTTGATGCTGGGGTTTGCTTCTGTTGTGTTTTTATGGTTCGGGATTTTCGGTGCGGCGGGGCTTGTTTGGCATGCGTTTCAGATTGATCCCGGCCCATCGCTTGGATTCAAG
>CAYZFW010000771.1:0-1042 GCA_964477615.1 uncultured Phycisphaeraceae bacterium
CCTTGGGCGCGCAGGAGAGGGAAGAGCACCGAAGTCAACGAAGACGATGACTTCGGTGGCACGGGACTGGGGCACGTGTCTCGGGGGCTCCGCTCAGCGCTGAGGCTTCGTCGGCGTGTCCACGCGTGACAGCGTGGTCTCGCTGGTGGATTCCATCGTGCGCGACTCGCCGAGCGCTTCACTGAGGCCCTGGGCCTCGATGCGCGTGGTCTGGGTGGTAGACATGGACCTGATCCATCCGGCGGAGGTGTCCCACTCGTAGCGGCCCTTGATCTGGGCGCTGGTGACCTGAAAGAGCGATGGCGGATCGGCCTTCTCGCGCCGGGTGCCTGACGGCTCAAGGTGGCCCTGCATGTCGACCTCCGCGGCGCTCCCTCGGAGTTTCTTGAGTGTGTGCGTGGTGGTCATCGCGGCATCGCCCAGGAGCGAGCCGGCGAGGGCGGAGGTGGTGGTCCAGCGCTGGCCGACCTTGGCGCGGGCGGGTGTGGAAGAGGAGGAGGTGATGAGGCCCAGGGCGTCTCTTGGGAGAACGGCGCCGCCCGCTCCGCCCAGGAGCGAGGCGAGGCCGAGGGTCTCGCCGCCGCCTTCGGACTTGGTGATGTTGCCTTCGGGACCGACGGTGAGGGTGAGCGTGGTGCCAGCGATGGCCTGCAGCGCCAGCGCGATCGGGTCGACGGCGTGGCCCGAGTCCGGCGTGTCGGAATCAACTTTGGTCGTGCCGTCCGGCGTGGTGATGGTGGCCCGGACGCGGGTGATCTTGAGATCAACCGTGCTGCCGAGCTCGGCGTCGGACGATCGGACGGTGAGTTCGAGGGTGAGGGCCTGGTCGAGGGTGGAGTCGATGGTGCCCTGGTCGACAGCGGGCTTGGCCTGCTTGGGCGGGCGGGCGGTCTTGGCGGGCGCGGGGGGATTGACGACCGTGCGGTTGGTGGACTTCTGCTGGAGTTCGTAAATGAACGACTGACCCTCTTTGGGCTTCCAGCGGAGGTCGGCGGTGCCCGAGGGCGGGACGGGCTCGGCATGCACGGCGGGCGGGGCGATG
>CAYZFW010000772.1:0-1026 GCA_964477615.1 uncultured Phycisphaeraceae bacterium
GAAATCCGACAAAAGCGCTCACCGGATTGCCCGGTAAAGCGAAAATCAGCGTGCTGCCCAGAGGCCGGCCTCGTCGCCGCCGACGCCGGCGCGGACTTCGAGGAGGACGGAGGCGACGGACTGGTCGTCGGCGGTGACGAGGCGCGCGGCGGCGTCTTCGAGGCGCTTGGTCTGGGCGGCGCGGAGCACCGGGAGTTCCTCGCGGGCGAGCTGGGCGAGTTCGGGGTCGCCGCCGGACTGCGCCTTCTCGAGTTCCGCGATTTCACGCTCGGCGGCGCGGTGTGCGGCGAGGGCGTCGGCGAGCGGGTCGAGGGCGGCCTTGTGGATGGAGAGGTCGCGGACCTTGCGGTGGTCGGCCAGGACGGCGGGGTCTTCGAGTTCGCGCGCGATGGCGGCCCGCTCGTCGGCCACGGCGGCGAGGCGCTTCAGGACGGCTTGGATGAGCGTGTCGGAGAGCATGGTCCGGGGGGAAGAAGATTCACTGCGGAGGTGCGGAGGGCGCGGAGTGGGAGAGAGCGTATTGAACGCGGAGTTCGCGGAGAACGCGGAGGGATGCGGGAGTTGAAAGAGAAGCGTCACCCTTATGGTTTGCTTCGGCGATCGTGTTGCTTCCCTCCGATACGGTTGGTCATTGTCTCTCGTGCGGGTCTTGCGACTCTGGGTGCCGGGGTACACGTCCTCGTGTGCCCTGTTGCGAAGTTGACGTTGATCGGGGCACGGCGAAGACGCCGTACCCCGGCACCCGGCTTGAACTGGGTTCATTGCTGCAGGGGCCTTGAGGAGATTTCCGCCGACTCCGCGCTCTCAGTGCCTCAGCGGTGAAAACAAGGCGCACGAAAAAGCCCAACCGCAAAAGGGCGACTGGGCTTAGATCAATCGATGGGTTGCTACTTGGCCTTCTTCTTGTCGGCGAAGTAGCCGCCGGCGAACTTGCGAGTGAAGCGTTCGACGCGGCCGGCGGAGTCGACGAGGGTGCTCTTGCCGGTGAAGAAGGGGTGCGAGCCGGACCAGACGTCCACGTGCAGT
>CAYZFW010000773.1:0-1019 GCA_964477615.1 uncultured Phycisphaeraceae bacterium
ACGCCGCGCATGGGGTTCTTGAGGCCGTCGCTTGGGTTGTAGATGGAGACGCGGCGGGCTTCGATGTCGGAACTGAGGATGGGCAGCATGGCGGAGCGCTGCCGCTGGATGCTGACCGGGGCGGAGACGGTGTACAGGAACTGCTCGCCTGCTTCGACGCCTTCGGCCTGAGCGGAGCCGGACAGTCCGTTGATCATCGCGATGTCACCAAGCGTCGCCGGTGCTGATGCGGGGGTTGCGTAACCGTGCTCCAACCGACCAACGGCCCTGTCTTCGTCCATCGCCACTTGGTTCGCCACCATTTCGGCGGCCCGCTTCGCAGCGACCGCTCCGCCGGCACCCCCAGCGTCGCGCCCAATGAAGCGAGTGCCATCCTCAAACGTCCGCCCCGCGAGCGCCCCCGGCACCGGCACCGGCACGTTTGGACGTGCGCCGAAGATCGGCTGGTACAGGTCCATCGTGAAGCTCACGGGGCGGCCCGAGGCCAGCGACAACGAGACGTTTTCCCAGTCGCTGTCAGTCGTGTTCTCGACGATGGCCCAGCCCTGCACCAGCGGCTTGTTGTCCTTCTCGCTCGGGAGCACCAGGCGGTACGACGCCTTCCACACCGGCATCTCATGCACGTACGCGGCGACCACTCGGCGCGCCTTCCCCGCCGGGCCGTTGAAGGTGAGATCGACGGACTTCAGCCGGTCGGCGCGCTGCTCGGCGATTGCGGCGAGTGCCTTGCCCAGTTCCGCCGCGAGCTTGGGGTCGGCGAACTCGAAGGTGCCGACGCGCGAGATGGCCACGGCCTTCACGCCCTTGTCGGTGACGATGGTGACATACGCCTCATTAAAGTGGGCCGGGTTGCCCCCCTGCGAAGGCGGGACGACGGTCGTGCGGCTCTCGACGTTCAGAATGGTGCCGTCGATGGGGCCTTCGGTGGTGGCGAGTCGGACCTTGGCACCGCGCAGGCCGCGGAAAAGCGTCTCGACGCTGGGCGCCCCGGAGAGATCGATCTCGAAGCCCGCGAGACG
>CAYZFW010000774.1:0-1013 GCA_964477615.1 uncultured Phycisphaeraceae bacterium
GATGCCCAGTGCCCAGTGCCTCGTGCCATCTTCCCCGCTTGACGCCCCCCTTCACCTCCGCCAAACTGCTCGGCTCTCGCCCGTTCGTCCGATGTTCGGAGAGGTGCCCCCAATGGGGGTCTCGCCGGGTCGTCGACGCGACACGACGGGTGTGCCATTGAAGACGCCGACGCCCCGCAGCGCCCCTCGCGGCGGGGCTTCCGACCTCGTTCCCTCCTACCCACCGGAGACCGATGCTGATGCTCCCGACTCAGAACCCCGAACGACAGTCCCGATCGAAACTGGGCCTGTGGCTCGCCGCGATCCTCGCGTGCGCCGCTTCCATCTTCTTCACCCCCGGCGCGTTTGCGGCCGGAGCCCAGCACGCCGGTGGTGAGGCCAATCTCCACCTCCCCGATGTGGGTTCCGTTTCGTTCATGGGCATCGCCGGCGACACGCTCCTCATCGGCGGCCTCATCGTCAGCGCGCTGGGGATGGTCTTCGGTCTGGGCATCTACGCCCAGCTCAAGAACATGCCGGTGCACCGGTCGATGCTC
Source organism: uncultured Phycisphaeraceae bacterium (assembly GCA_964477615.1). Taxonomy (GTDB): domain Bacteria; phylum Planctomycetota; class Phycisphaerae; order Phycisphaerales; family UBA1924; genus JAFLCM01. The sequence goes on from CAYZFW010000774.1 coordinate 537, forward strand.
GACATCTCCGAACTCATCTACACCACGTGCAAGTCCTACATGATCCAACAGGGCAAGTTCCTGATGATCCTGTGGGCCTTCATCGCCGTCATCGTCGGCGTCTACTTCGGCAAACTCATCCCCATGGGCCCCGACGCCTCGGGCACCATGATGCACGGCATGCCCGCCTTCAAGGTCGGCGTCATCCTGCTGTTCAGCCTCGTGGGCATCGCGGGTTCCTACGGCGTGGCGTGGTTCGGCATCCGCGTCAACACCTTCGCCAACAGCCGCGCCGCGTTCGCTTCGCTGCGGGGCAAGCCGTTCCCCTGCTACGCCATCCCGCTCAAGGCCGGCATGTCGATCGGCATGCTGCTCATCAGCGTGGAGCTGGTCATCATGCTGGGCATCCTGCTGTTCGTCCCTGCTGATATGTCCGGGCCTTGCCTCATCGGCTTCGCCATCGGTGAGTCGCTGGGCGCCTCGGCCCTCCGCATCGCC
>CAYZFW010000775.1:0-1006 GCA_964477615.1 uncultured Phycisphaeraceae bacterium
CGCCTGCTGAACGAGGGCATGGACCCGCAGCTTGAAACGGCCCTCTTGCTCGTTCAGGCCAAGAGCCTGGGCAACGGCGGCGGGGCTGTTGCCGCAGCACCCGACAAGGCGCCCGGCGCCGCGGTGCCAGAGTCGAAGAACTGACGAAGGCCCGTTCGTGTATCCAAATCTCTGTTCGTGCCACGGCTTGGCGTCCGCGACAAGCCGTGTTTTCTTGCGCGGCGGCCGGTCGGCACGGCTTGTCGCGGACGCCAAGCCGTGGCACGGAAGGAGCCGCGCCCGGATTTGTTCGCCGTGCTTGACCTGCCATCCCGGTGCGGCTCCAATCCGGCCTTGCGTGGCTGGTTCGAGTTCATCGCGGTAGGGAGGCGACATGCCCGAGGCGTCGAAGTTCAAGCGCGTTCTGCTCAAACTCTCCGGCGAGGCGTTCTGCGCCCCCGGCTCGTTCGGCGTTGATTCCGAAGACCTCCGCCTCATCGCCCGCGAGGTGATGGCCGCGGCCAAGCAGGGGGCGCAGGTCGCCGTCGTCGTCGGGGGCGGGAACATCATCCGCGGCGCCCACCTCGCCAAAGAGGGCCTGATCCACCGGGCCACCGCCGACTACATGGGCATGCTCGGCACCGTCATCAACGGCCTGGCCCTGCGCGAGGCGCTGGACGAACTGGGCCACCCGGCGCGTTGCATGACCGCCATCGACATCAACGCCGTCGCCGAGCCGTTCATCCGCCTCCGCGCCATCAGCCACCTGCAGAACGGGAGCGTGGTGGTGCTGGCTGGCGGCATCGGGAACCCGTTCTTCACCACCGACACCACCGCGGCCCTCCGCGCCACCGAGCTCGAGTGCGACGTGGTGCTGAAAGCCTCGACCATCGACGGCGTCTACACCGCCGACCCCAAGAAAGACCCCACCGCGACGCGCTAAGAGAAACTCACCTATCGCGAAGCGATCGACAAGCGGCTGAAGAACATGGACGCAACCGCGCTTGCGATGTGCCAGGAGCCGAAC
>CAYZFW010000776.1:0-1004 GCA_964477615.1 uncultured Phycisphaeraceae bacterium
CCCCCTCAAACAGGAACTTCGCGTCGCCGCCGGTGGTGATCACCCGCGGGTACGCCCCGTACGCCTCGGCATACCGCTCCACAAGGCCGCGAACTGCCCCGCGCACGCCGTGGAACAGCCCGTGCAGCATCGCCTGCTTTGTATCGCGCCCAAACGCTTCCTCGTCGGGCCGCGCGGGCTCGACGCTCGGCAGCGCCGCCGTGTGCTCGTGCATCGACCGCAGCCACATCCGAGCCCCCGGCAGGATCGACCCGCCTTGGAACGTCCCGGCCCCGTCCACAAAGTCCACCGTCATCGCCGTGCCCGCGCTCACCACCGCGCACGCGCCCCCCGCGAGGTCAAACGCCGCCAGCGCGTTCAGCAGCCGGTCCTGCCCCGTCTTCTCCGCGGCCTCATCGCTCAGCGCGTGCGAGATTGGGATCTCCACGTCCGCACCGATCCGGTACACCTCGTGCTCCAGTGACGGCATCAGCGCATCGAGCAGTTCATCGCGGAACTTGTGGTTCGTCGAAGCCACCACCACCGCCGTCCGCTCATCATCATCCAGATGCTTCGCGGCGTGCGCCAGCGCCCGCGTCAACCCAACCAGATCAGCATTCGGCAGGCTCACCCCCTCATGCTCGTGTGCCGCACCGTCCCCCCCCGACCCGTGATACGTCACGAACCGCGTGTTCGTGTTGCCCACACTGATCGCCAGCAGCCCCACGCCGGCGGGCACGATCGGCTTCTTCTCCCGCACACCCCCTCCCGAACGGGCACCGAGCAGCCCGGCCCCCCCGCCAATCTCGTCCCCGGCAAAGTCGGTCGCCGAGTCCTCGTGGTCGTCGGAATGGTCGTGCCCGCAGCCGGGCCCGCAGTCGTGTCCGTGAGAGTGGTTCATCGTGGACGAGGATATGCGCTGATTTCCACCGATTCCCTCCCGCACCACCCCCAAACAACGATGTTGCGAAAACGCAACACTCCCGCCTCAGTCACGCCCTGAATCGCCCGATGTCTCCACGCAG
>CAYZFW010000777.1:0-1001 GCA_964477615.1 uncultured Phycisphaeraceae bacterium
ACGAGGTTCTTGTTGGTCTTGTGGTTCTTCCACAGGTCGCTGCTGAGGAACGCCGCGTCGGTGGCGTCGTCGGCGCTGTGGCAGTTCATGCACGTCGACGTCGCGGGGACGTTCGAGTGGTACGACTCCTCGACGTGCGAGTGGCAATGCCGGCAGTCCATGCCGAGCTTGCCCACGTGGATCTGGTGGCTGTAGTCCACCGGTTGCTGCGGGGCGTACCCGCGCATCCAGAACTCGTTATCGACGTAATACTCGTACCCCGCGGCCACCATCACCACGCCGCCAAGAACCAGCGGGGCAACAGCCTTGGGAACAAGATTGATCCACTTCGGAAAGACTTGCGACACGGCACCAGCTCCCTCGCCCGCCCGCGATCCCTCCCAAAAGGAACCACGAAACGAACGAACCGGCATGCGTTCCTACACCGACCGAACCTCCACGCGGGACGATCCTGCCAGCCCCATCGGCATTTCCCGGTCGAATGTCCGAGAATACCGTGATCCTGACAAGTGTCGAACCGTCTGCCGGGAATGATTCCGGCATGGCAGCACTTTTCCCCGAATCGCGTCAACCTGTCAAGCCGCCGTTCGGTTTGGCAGGAATTGATACTGAGTCTCAGGAATACTCGCGCGGGTCAGGGTTCGGCGCCGCCGCTGAGCGTATCCTCGCTCATCCTGCCAGACAAGATTTTTCTTGTCATGCAGCATTGAATTCTGCGCGTACCTTGCCCTCCCCCGCCGCTGGCCCTTTCCCACGAGAACCATGAACGTCAGCACCGACACCCCTGCCTCTTTTGATGACAGCCGCCACGCCGCCCCGCTTTGGCAGCCCGCGATCACGATCGGGTTCGGGACGGCGGTGGCCATGTGGCTGGTGGGGTTTCTGACGCACCTGCCGGGGATGAGCGTGCCGCCCGCCGGGGTGGGCGTGGCGATGCTGGTGGTGTGGCTGGCAGGGGCGTTTGTTGGGGGGCGGATGACCGGCGGGCCGCGGTCACTACG